>JAESQE010000204.1 GCA_016765335.1 Planctomycetaceae bacterium | reverse complement strand
CCGTGTCTCCGTGTCTCCGTGTCTCCGTGTCTCCGTGTCTCCGTGTCTCCGTGTCTCCGTGTCTCCGTGTCTCCGTGGTGAAAATTATCTGCCATTTAACAATTCATTTGATAGGCTGGATCAAATGTCGCCATAGAGACCTGGTCTGAGTTTTGGTCTGTATTGTAGCCGTTTGTGTTTGTGAAAATATTGATTATGACATCTCGCATTTATCTTGATCATGCTGCTACGAGTGCTCCTAAGCCTGCGCAGGTTGCTCAGCGATTGAGTCGGTATTTTCTAGAGGAGGGTTTTACAGCTGGTCGAGGCAGTTATGCTCGGGCTGCTGAAATGGAGCGGGAAGTTTCCGTCGCCCGGGCTGCGCTGGCGGTATTGTTGGGAGCTGAATCGCCTGTGCAAATTCTGTTTACACATAGCGGTACCGAATCGTTGAACCTGGCGATCCAGGGAATTCTAGGGCCCGGAGATCATGTGGTCACAACAATCCTGGAGCATAACTCGGTACTGCGACCGCTGGCTGCGCTGAGTAATCGCGGACAAATTGATGTCAGTTATGTGGAGCCAAACGCAGCCGGGGTGATCGATCCACAAGAAATTTCACGAGCGATGCGTTCCGAAACAAAACTCGTTTGCGTGGTGCATATTTCTAATGTGCTGGGCACGATTCAGCCTGTTCAGGAGATTTGTGAATTGGCTCGCGAGCACGGGGCTTACAGTTTGATTGATGCTTCCCAGTCGGTCGGGCATTTGCCGATTGATGTGAAAGAAATGGGCTGCGATTTGCTGGCTGCTCCTGCTCATAAAGGATTGTTGGCTCCGTTGGGGACTGGGATTTTGTATGTGAAACCTGGCATCGAAAACGAATTGCAACCGCTTTTATTTGGAGGCACGGGCACAAAAAGTGAATCGCCGATGCAACCTGACGAACTGCCCAGCCGTTATGAATCAGGCAGTTTGAATGTCCCCGGCATAATCGGCTTGGCAGCTGCTTTGGAAGTTGTGACACCAGAATTTGTGGTCCAGGAATCAGCACGTCAGGCAAAACTGACTGAGCAGCTGATTGAGGGGTTATCAAAAATTCCCGGTTTGAAGATGTATCCTTTTAATGCATCACCGACCGCGCAAGCGGGGGTTGTCAGTTTATCGATTGCCCAGCACGATCCACGCGTTATCGGCACGATTCTGGATGAGCATTTCCAAATCGAAGTTCGCACCGGTTTTCACTGTGCCCCCAAAACACACGACTGGCTAAAAACCGCCCCGCTGGGTGGTACGGTCCGCATCAGCATCGGTCACACAACCACCGAGCAAAACATCAAAACGACCATCGCCGCTTTGCAAGAAATCAGCGTTTCGATGGGGTAACCTCTCTAGGGTCTGGTCTCGCTGTTTTGTGACATTCCGATAGATAGAGAGTTTTGTGCTGCATCTCTTTGCGTCTTAACGGCTTTGCGAGACTTTATTTTGTTCTTTTAGAGTTTCGCTTGGCTTACAAAAAGACTCACGCAAAGGCGAGAAGACGCAAAGATGATAATACATAAGGGGATCTCTAAAATTAAATCCCAGAGCCTCTTATACGCATTCGCATATTTGTTTGCGCGTTGAACATACCCTAAGTCCTTGTCAGTACAAGGCCACGAGCGAGAGCTTCGCGCAAGTATTAATTGAGCTTGGTATTAAAGGCAGTATGATTATAAAAACAGTCTAAAAACCCCCTCTAACTCCCCCTTCCCAAGGGGGAGAACCAATTGTTAGAGCCTGTTACATTTCTAACTCATCCGTGGAAATCTGTGTTCATCCGTGGCTTTTTTCTGTTCTGGATAAAAAACAGATTTGCAAGAATCGGAAGTCGTGAATTTTGGTTGCGTGTCTACAATGGTGCCATTGAGGGGTGCGGGTAAGCCCGTAGTGACATGAATTGGGATTTGTGGCATAATGGTGCTTTGTTTTTGGCAAATGGTGCAGCGTGAGTGTTCATTTGGTGTTTGAGTGGAAAGAGTTTGATGCAAAAGTTGATTGAGGGAATTCATCAATTTCAGGAGAAGAACTTTCGTCCGTTACAGGGGTTGTTTGAGCAATTGTCGAAAGAGCAAAATCCGGAGACGTTGTTTATTACCTGTTCGGATTCGCGAATTGATCCGAGCTTGATTACGCAGACTCAGCCCGGGGAATTGTTCATTCTGCGTAATGCGGGCAATATTGTGCCTGCTCATGGGGCAGCTGGCGGGGGCGAAATTGCGACCATTGAATTTGCGGTGACAGCTTTGGGGGTGAAAGATATTATTATCTGTGGTCACTCTCATTGCGGGGCGATGAAAGGTTTGTTGGAGCCGGAGCTGACCAAGTGTTGTCCGTCGATGACATCGTGGCTGTCGCATGCGGAGACGACACGTCGTATTGTGCTCGATAATTATCAATACCTCGATGAGGATAAGTTGCTGACCGCGACAGTCGAAGAGAACGTGCTTGTGCAGTTGGAGCACTTGCGGACGCTGCCAGCTGTGGCTTCCCGGTTAGTCAAGGGAGATCTACATGTGCATGGTTGGGTGTATAAAATTGAAACGGGTGAAGTTTTTGCCTACGACCCGAAATCGAAACAGTTTGTGCCCATCGCCAAGTATCAGTACCTTCCCGAGGAAACCGAAGCGAGACACAGCACAGATGCAATGATTTGAATAACGTGAGCACAAGCAGGAGTGAGCGATTTGGATAACCAGTCTCGAAAGGATTATTGGCAGGAAGCCTTTGCGATTCAGGGTTCGGTGACGCCCCATGTTCTTAAAAGCGTGCTCATTTTTGGGCTGGTTGCTTCAGTGATTTGCGGAGCCACGTTGCTGGCTGAAAAGTACGTTGCAGAAAACATGAGACTCGATTTGCTTCCCTTTGAATTTGCAGGGGCAGCTTTGGGTTTGCTTTTGGTACTTCGCACAAACGCTGGATACGAGCGTTGGTGGGAAGCTCGAATATTGTGGGGTGGCATCGTGAATCAATCGCGCAATGTCGCGATCAGCGGTTTGGCGTATGGTCCGAAAGATGCCCGTTGGCGAAGTGAGTTCGTGAAATGGGCCGCTTGTTTTTCGCATGCCTCGCGTTGCAGTTTGCGAGGAGAACCGCCTTCAGAGGAAATCCGTGAATTGCTTGGGGAAGAAGATTTTAGCCATCTCGAAAAAGCAGGGCATCTGCCTGGGTTTGTTGCCATGAAGCTGGCGTTGTTGTTACAGCAGGCGACAACGCAGTTGGGGATGGATCAGTTTGCGTTTATGCAGGTTGATCAACAGCGAGCATTGTTGATTGATCATGTCGGAGGTTGCGAACGGATTCTGAAGACGCCTCTTCCGCCTGTTTATTCCATCAAAATTCGTCGCTTCATTACTCTATTTCTGGTGACATTGCCTTTTGCGTTGTTGCATCGTCTGGGAGGGGATTGGTTGGTGCCTTTGATGACGATGTTGGTTGCTTATCCGCTGCTTTCGTTGGATCAGATTGGCGTCGAACTTCAAAACCCATTCTATAAAAAGAACCTGGGGCATCTTCCTTTGACGACTATTTCCAATACGATTGGGGGCAACCTGGAAGGTTATTTGCAGGATGATTTGCCGGCGTTGGAGCGGGGGAGTGGGGATTAGTTGTTAGATTGATTTGCTTCGTGATTCCAAATGACATGGCAGGGTTACCAGGGCCATTACTGGCCCGGCTCGCCTGGGACGTACTGAATCATGTTGATGCGACTGAGTCATTAGTTTGCCAAATTCTGAAATCTGCTTGCAGCTACGCCGAAGCCTGTGGTGACACACAATGCAATCTGTGTCATAATCTGCAAACATTGTAGCTGGCGGAAATGAGCTTTGGAATTTGTAGAGGCTTGAGGTGGCTACGGTTTGGTGTCAATAGAACAGAATTGGTTAACGGAAGTATAGAATGCTCGATCTGCAATACATATGTGATCATTTAGAAGAAGTGGCTGAGAACTGTCGTAATCGTGGTGTGCAGATTGATGTGGCTCCGATTCTTTCTTTGCGGGATCGTCGACGAGAATGCATTACTCAGGGAGATGAGTTTCGTCAGGAGCAGAAGCAGACTTCTTCGAAAATTCCCAAAGCCAGTGCTGAGGAAAAGCCAGCACTGATTGCACGAGGAAAAGAATTACGAGCAGAAGTTTCCAAAGTGGAAGAGCAGCAGAAACTGGTCGAGCAGGAACTGTACGAGTTGCAGGCACAAATTCCGAACATGACGCACCCGGATACTCCAGTCGGTCGGCTGGAAGAAGAATCGGTCACGGTTCGTGAAGTTGGCGAAAAACCGGAATTTGATTTTGAGCCGAAAGATCATTTCGAGCTGGCAGAAGCTTTGGATCTGATTGACTTTGAAGCGGGTAGTAAAGTGACAGGCCACGGATTTTATTATCTGAAAAACGAAGCGGTGTTGCTGGAGCTGGCGTTGGTGCAGTTTGTCATTGAAAAGCTGATNGCAGAAGGCTTTACTGTGATGACCACGCCAGACTTAGCAAGAGANGAAGTGCTGGAAGGGATTGGGTTTAATCCCCGAGGTGACGAAACTCAGATTTATTCGATTGAAAATACAGATTTAAGTTTGGTCGCGACCGCAGAAATTACTCTGGGCGGGATGATGAAAGACGAAGTGCTTGAAATTGAAAAGCTGCCTATGAAGATCGCAGGGATNTCGCACTGTTTCCGCACCGAAGCTGGTGCACATGGTCGAGCAACACGAGGAATTTATCGAGTGCATCAATTTACAAAAGTGGAAATGTTTGGTTTTACAGCTCCTGATTTGGCGGTCTCTGGTGAGTTTCATCAGACGATTCTGCGGATTGAAGAAGAGATCTTTCAGGGGTTGGGAATTCCTTATCGCGTGTTAGATATTTGCACGGGAGATATGGGCGGCTCTGCTTATCGAAAATATGATTTAGAAGCCTGGATGCCCGGGCGAGGCGGATACGGAGAAGTTACAAGTTGCTCGAACTGCACCGATTATCAAGCCCGTCGGTTGAGGATTCGATGCAAAACAGCAGGCAAAAAAGGAACGCAGTTTGTGCATACTTTGAATGGGACCGCGGTGGCTGTCACACGGGCAATGATCGCGATCTTAGAAAATAATCAACAAGCTGATGGCAGCGTGGTTGTTCCGGAGTCGCTGCGAAAATGGATCGGCAAAGACAAAATTACTGTCCGGGAAGCGTAATTAACAGGAATTCCTGCAAAATAATGCTTGATAGTGGTGCAAAATGTAATATCCATTTTGCACATCAACGCGGCTGCAGGTATGATATCAAAAGGTGTTTATGCCTTAGGTGATGGTTGAAGGGAACCTCTATTAATTCAAAATAGATTGCGAGCGGAGGGTAGACATTCCTGTCTGCCTTGAATTGAGGCCTGCTCAAACGAAACAGACAAGAATGTCTGTGCCCCTTTTGAATTAATAGAGGTTCCTTGAAGTTGTTGAAATGTAAAGTGTTAGATTCCTTCAGGAGTTAATGTTGGAGAGACGGCATGGCGACGAGTTTGTATGAGGATCAAAAACAGCAGGCCTTGCATTTGATTAGGCAGGGGCAGTTTGAAGAATGCGTAGCGGTTCTGGAATCGATCATCGCTGAGCATGGGGTGCAAGCTGACCTTCTTGATATGCAGGGGATGTGTAATTTCCGTCTTGAGCATTTGGAGCAAGCAGCGGCTTGCTATTCTCAGCTATCAGATTTGGACCCCAGTAAGCCCAATCCGTTAACGAATTTGGGAGCCGTGTATAATCGAATGAAACGATTTGATCAGGCGGTGGAAGTGTTGCAGAAGGCGATTAAGTGCGACAATAAAAAAATTGATGCTTATTACAATTTAGGAATTGCTCATCGCAAAAGCGGTCATTCTTCTCTTGCACTTTCTGCGTACAAAGAAGCGATCAAGCTGAATCCGCAGTTCGAACAGGCGCACTTGAATATTGCGAATGTTTATCTGGACATGAACAACACCGCCATGGCGACAACGCACTATCGTACTGCGTTGACAATTACCCCTGAGTTGGAGTCAGCACAGCGTGGGTTGAAGAAAGTGCAGGAACAGGAACTTCTCAAGAATAAACACAAAAAACCTTTCGGGCGGCTGGTTGATACATCGCAGTTGTCTCACAAAAAGTCATCTTCTGCGATTAGAGAACTGACTGATGTTGAGCGAGCGAAAGATCGAGAAGAAGTTATTCGTCTGGCAAAAGGAATTCGAAACGCCGCTCGTCATGTGTCCGAAGAAATTCGAGAACAAATGGAGCCGGTTCTTTTGGCCTTAACCAGAGCGGTAATCGATGGCGAACAGCACCCGGAACTGGTTGCAGATACCCATACAGCGTTTCGAGAAGAAATTGCAAAATTTCAAGAAGGGCATCGATACCTCAAGCGAAGTGTCCTGGAACTGCGTGGGCATGAAGAAGTGATGAATACACCAGATCTTGAGTCGCTGGAGTAAGATTGCCTGCTTGGAAAAAGTTGATGGTTTAAAGGGAACCTCTATTAATTGAATCCTAGAGGTACTCGAATACAGTTTGGTTATAAAAAACAGTTCAAATAACCCTCTAACTCCCCCTTCCCAAGGGGGAGAACCAATTAATAGAGGTTCCTTAAAGAGTTAGAAGTTTACAGGAAAAGGAATTCCTATGCGATATCACGGACGATACCAATGCTGTAGTCGCGCGACTCAGTCTGTGCTGATATTACTGATTGGTCAGTGCTTATTACTTCCGGGGGCTGTTTCTGCTCAAGAGCAAACCGGGCAAACGCAAGACATCTCGCAGCAGCTAAGAAGCTTACAGAATGATGCCTCGTTACGTGATGTTATATTTGTGGGAACGCAAATCGGATATTCGGTTGGGGATCATGGCGTCATTCTCAAAACCGAAAACGGTGGAACTGATTGGAATTTTCTTGATGGTCCTGTGAATTCACAAGGACCGATGGTGTCTCATTGGCGGTCGGTTTGTTTTCTGACGGATCGTATTGGCTGGGTTGCAGGTGGTCGTGTTGGAGTGAACGGGCAAACAAGCAGCGGCTTGGTTTTGCATACCAAAGATGGTGGAGAGAACTGGCAAACGATGGCTCCAGCAGGTGTAGGAACTATCTTTCATGTTCAGTTCTTTGATTTGCAAAATGGTGTCATCAGCGGAGAGTCAACCACGCAAGGCGCATCAGGTGTCTGGCGGACTACTGATGGTGGAAAGAATTGGCGGACAATCGATTCTACGCGCAGGAGTCATTGGCGATGCGGTGCTTTTATAGCAGCAGATAGTGGGATAGTGGCAGGTTCCCGAGGTCATGTCGCATTGGTGANTGGCAATCGTCTGTTGGATGATACCGGTTTGAACCTGGGCCTCAAAGGTGTGCAGGATTTNGCGATTGATGGTTCTGGTCAGGGTTGGCTCGTGGGAGATGGCGGGTTGCTGCGATATGCGTCCTCGGGTGCAAATTGGCAAGATCCGCCAAAAGACTTGCCTACGGAAATATCGCACCTGTATGATTTTAAAGCCGTGGCTACGCATGGCGATTCCGTCTGGATTGCAGGTCATCCTGGTTCTGCGGTTTGGTATTCTCATGATCGAGGACAGAACTGGAATTATTCGCCAACCGGGATTACGATTCCCATTAACGCGATGCATTTTTCCGATCAACAAACTGGCTGGGCCGTTTGTGAACTGGGGACGATATTAAAAACTGAAGATGGTGGTCGCAGCTGGCGGAATTTAACTCATCAATCGCGTCGGTTGGCTCTGTTGCAATTGACCACGGGAATGCGTGAGGCTTCGTATTGCCTGACCAGTCGATACGGCGGTCATCATGGGTATCGCACGGGGTTGATTAACTATTGTCGTGAAGATCAGGAAAACGCAGATCGAACATTCGTTTCGGATGACCTCAGACAACACCAGGGGCAAATTGAATCTGGCGGAAATGTGAGCAGTATCGGCTGGGCACTTCCCCTGGATATACCAGAATTATCTCTGAGTCAAGAGTTACTAATCAAACGTTGGGAACGCGCGACTGATGGTCAGCTTTCTGATGTCGTGCTTTCACATCTTGTACGAGATTTGCGATGTTATCGGCCCAGTGTCGTGGTGATCGATTACCCTGAACCAGACAATCAGGCACAGCGTCTGTTCAGAAAGGCCGTTCATAATGCAATTCGAGCAGCTGGAGATCCGACCTGGATGGTGACGCAAAAGCAGTATGCATTTCTAGCCCCCTGGCAGGTTCCGCGTTTGTTTGAACGTAGTCGAATAGGACAGGGAGGGGACGTGATTTTGGATGCCAGTCAGTATCTGCCGGGGTTGAATCAGTCGGTACGTATGGCAGCAGGGGCGGCTTATCAGCAAGCCTTTGGCGACATTAAAAGGTTGCCTTTTTCGGAAAGTTTCTCGGTGTCTTCCATGACGCCATTGCCTGGTCAGCTACAGTTGACGGACCTGTTTACCGGGATTGTGTTGGGGCCGGGCGGTGATGCTCGTCGAGGTTTGATTACGTTATCACAACCGGATCAACAACGAGGCGAATCAATTGCCAGGAAACAGCGAAATTATGCAGCTTACTCGCGTAAAAGACTTGCAGATGAGCAAAAGGCTGGTGAAATGATTGCCCAGTTGGATGATATTATTTCGGGATCGTCCCCCAGGCAGGCTGTATTGCAGTTGCTGGAAATTGCTGATCAGTATCGGCGAAATTCCAAATGGGATTATTATGAAGCGGTATTGATGCAAATTTTAGAGTCGTTTCNGAAAGAGCCTTTAAGTCATTCGGCAGCTGTTGAATTGATTCAATTCTGGTCGTCTCAAGAACTGAATATACAAAGGCTGAAGAATCGAAAAACAGGATCGGTACGGCGAACTGTGAACCCCGGAAAGACTCGACGGAATTTTAATCAGATACTTAACGTGAACCGTGAGAACCCTGAGGCGATTCCAGAGCTGGTGACGACTGCGGTTGGTGAACAAAGTCTTGATCTGCTTGTGAGTCAGGGATCGCAGCAGGAGCATCAGTCTTTGAATGTTACGTGGCAGCAACGGGCGTTGTCTGTTTACAAATACCTTCAGATAAACTCGCCTGAAATTGCAGCCAGCCCTGCGGTGCAATTGCCTTTGGCAAGTATGCTGCGACAGCGAAACGCAATACGGGCGGCTGATGAAATTTACGGGCAGTTCCTGGTCAGGAAAAATGCATCGCCTTTGTATCGAATCGCAGAATCAGAATTCTATCTAAAAAACAGCACCGGGCTTTCTCCTTCGCGATATGTGGTCTGTAAGCAGGCTGGTAGTGCGCCGGAGTTGGACGGGCTTCTTTCTGATTTGTGTTGGCAAAATGCAGTTGAGATTCGTCTTCATTCCAATCGCCCGGCTGGTGAAGAATCTGATTTGGGAAAAAGTACTGATCCCCTTTCTGCAATCGTTCTGTTGTCTTATGATCAGGATTATCTCTACATTGCAGCAAGCTGCCCGCGTCATCCCGATTTACCCAAAGATTTGGCTCAGAAGGGGACTAGAAAGTATGACGAATCCCTGAGAGGCTTTGATCGGTTACAGTTTTGTTTGGATATCAATCGTGATTATCATTCGTATTACAAGTTCGAAGTGGATCAACGGGGATTAACGCGAGATTCGTGCGTGGGAGATGTGTCCTGGGATCCGACATGGTATGTGGCTTGTGATGCAGAAGCATCTCATTGGCGTGTTGAAATCGCGATCCCGATCAAGGAATTACTGGGAGAACAGCGACTGAATCCCGGAGACGCCTGGGCCGTTTCACTGTCTCGGATTATGCCTGCGGTTACGGTTCAGAGCTGGGGAGATCAGAAATCAAATGTTCCTGATCGTTCGTCGCTAGGGCTTGTGCATTTTAAGTAGAAGCTTGGCAATCCAATAAATATCAGGGAACCTCAATTAATTCAAAAGACATTGCGAGCGGAGGGTAGACATTCTTGTCTGCCTTAAATGAAGGCATGCTCGAATGAAACAGACACAGAATGTCTGAGCTCCCTTTGAATTCAAAGAGGTTACCATTAAGGAAGTTACAACTGTGGCCAGACGTTATATTATTGGTATGGATGAAGCTGGCTATGGTCCGAAGCTTGGTCCGTTGCTGATTGCAGCGACTGTTTGGTCGGTGCCTGAAGATTGTTCTTCATTTGATTTTTGGTCAGAATTGGAAACCGTTGCTACCAATACGCCAGCACGTAGCGAGCATCGATTGCATGTTGCAGATTCAAAAAAAGTTTACTCGTCAAGCAAAGGGTTGAAATCGTTAGAGCGGTCTGTATTTGGTTTTGCATCGTTGGCCGGTTATGAAGTGGAATCACTCAGACGGTTTATCGAGCAGCTAGCCGGGACGATTCCAGAAACGTTTGAGACGCAGAGTTGGTATCAAAATCGAGATCTACAACTTCCGCTGGCTTGCAACGCAGATCAGATTGCCGTTGATGCCGGGAGGTTGGAGCAGGCAATGCAGACGCATTCTTTGCGGCTTGAAAAAATTGCAGTGGACGTAATTTGTCCCCAGCGATTCAATCATCTGGTAGAAAAGCTTGGCAATAAAAGCGAACTTCTTACCAGATGCTCATTGGATCTTATTCAACGTGTTCGACCGCCTTTGGGATCGCAGACGATGATTTTCGCTGACAAGCATGGCGGTAGGAATCGGTATCTGGAATATCTGAATGAGACATTTTCAGGTGAGACTTTTTTTTCGGAACAGGAGTCCCAGACGCAAAGTACGTATCGTTCAGAAGCAACGACAATAACCTTTGGCGTAAAAAGTGAGCGACATTTCCCCGTTGCAATTGCCTCGATGGTTGCCAAATACATACGCGAAATTTGTATGGATTTGTTCAATCGTTTCTGGTTGGAGCAATTGCCTGAGTTGAAGCCGACCAAGGGCTACCCGCAGGACGCAGCTCGATTTCGCTCGGAAGTTGAGCACTTGTTGCCCCGGCTAGCTATCGAAGAAAATGTGTTCTGGCGGAATCGTTGATTCTCACCGCTTTTGTGGGAGAGAAATCAACTGACAGACCGTGTACACACAAGTGTGTACCTGTGCGAATTTCGGTGATGTCAGGTCAAAAAGACGTCTGATACGTATTCGTAATTTGCTAACTCGGCGAATCTTGCCTAAACCATAGCCAGTCCAAGGCCACGAGCGATAGCTTCGCGTTAGTTTTAATTGGGACCGGTAGATGCATCACTACAACCGGTATAGCCTGTACTCAACCCAAGGGAACCCACCAAAAGATACGCCTTTTTGCCGCACTAATCTGGATTTCGGCATAGGGTTTACACGATGTAACGGAGTAGTGAATCCTCTTATGATTTACGTTTGTGGTTATTTGGTCATTGGTTTTGTATCCAGGTTAGATATATTTTCAGGAGATTGCTGTGAAAGTTTTGATTGTTGATGATTCTAAGTTTTCACGTAAGCGGGTTCTTTCAGCACTGGCAGACCAGGGACACGAAGTTCATCAGGCGTGTGATGGAGCTGAAGGGTTTAAGCTTTTTCAACAGGAACAGCCTGATCTTGTCATTTCTGATTTGTTAATGCCTAACGTGGATGGCATCGAGCAATTACGGATGATCCGGGATTCAGGTTCGATGACACCCGTTGTCGTTGTGACCGCTGATATACAAGAAAGTACTCAGGCAATATGTCGTGAATTTGGATCCGTGAACTTTCTGAATAAGCCGTTCAAACCGCAGGAACTATTGGATGCAATAGAAGAAGTCTTTGACTTGCATAACAAGGTGGTATCATGAGTGAATCAGCTGTTTCTGAACCATTCAGCGAAGATCAATTAGATCTTTTGCAGGAATTGGTGAATATTGGAGTTGGACGAGCAGCCGATGCTCTGAACCAGCTTGTTGAAGCGCACATTCAGTTGTGCGTTCCAGGAATTAAGGTGTTAGGTTCCGATGATGCGCACAAGATTTTTATTAATCAGGCGGTCATGGAAGATCTGATGGTGTCGCAGAGCTTTAAAGGTTCAGTTGCAGGTCGTGTTGGCTTGCTGTTTAATTTGCAAAGTGCATTTCTTCTTGCATCGATGCTTGCGGACGACGAAGATCTGGGCGATAAAATGAGCCCGGAACACGAAACAATTCTATTGGAAGTGGGGAACATCTTACTGAATAGTGTGATGGGTTCAATTTCCAATGCCATTGAAGATCAGTTGATATATACAGTCCCAGATATTACACACTCAGATTCCATTAATATGCTGCTTGCAGAAAACATGTTGAATAAACCGACGGTGATTCTTGTCGATGTTTGCCTGCAAGTTGAAGGCAGTTTGATTGAAGGTTCAATCATCGTTGTATTCGATGCCGGTGAAATCATTGTCGCTTTGGATCGAATGCTCACGCAGGTATAACAAACTCTGAACCTACTGAATTACTTTCAGTTTGCCGAATTTGATCTGTTGATCCTGAATGTATTCGCGGTACTGAAGATCAAGTGCAGGGTAGCTGACTCCGGTGTGATGATCCATTCCACGAGTACTTTGCTGAGTTTTTGGTGAAGAATGGTAAATTTGAGCCATGTAATTCATCAAAGCATTTCGGTAGAGACCGTTCTTGTAATGCATAAAAAAGTGCGTGAAGCCTGAAGCCTGACTGTATCGCTTTTGCAGTTGTGGAACTGTCACATCCTGATACGGCGTCATGCCCATGCGGGAAAACTTTTGCAACGTGACAAAGTAACCTTCTTCGAGTAGTCGCTTCCGAGCCCAGTAGAACCGAATAAATTGCGGTGCGCCGATTTCATATGTGAAATTGTCTCCCTCGGGAATAATTCGAAACGATTCGGCATAACAAGCGATGCCTTCTACAATCCAAAAATGTCCGTTGCGGGCAATGTCTCTCGATTTGAGATGGCTTTCATACATGAGCTGGTGTGTTGCTTCGTGGAAAACAGTGGCATCGTTATTGACATTGGGGTCAAAATAAAAGTAGGAAACACGATCTTCTAATTGATACAAGCCATTAGTCTGAGCAATTCGAGGCACTCGCTTGATTAGCTTGGCAACGTATTCTTCTTTGTTCCGGAAGTAGTTCACTTCGTAAAGTTGCGATTGAGTTTTGGCACGACCGGTTGTCGGTTCCAGTAACTTTCTAATCTGTTGTGGTGAGTTGTAGAACGCAGCGAATGTTTGCTTGAAGTAGTCGTGATAGATCTCCAGTTTTTTTCCTAGTTCGACACCTTTTTCGAGGCTGTGATTTGTTTTGATCTGGAAGTGTTCGGTCCTGATGACCCAGGCTTTACTGAAATCTCTACGGATTTCTGCTTCCTTGGTTGCAGAGACCCAATTCTTATTGATGAAGCGTTCGCCTGCTTCATAACGTTCCACGTATGATTTTTTAATCCAGCCGAACCGAGGATGCTTTACTTTTGCTGATCGCAGTTGATCTCGTTCAAATGGGGTCATCCATTCGTTTCCCTGGCGGATGTATCCGCGCATGGAACGAGCTTTGGTGTGATCTGGGTTGATTATCAGGGTGAGATTAATCAACTGAAATCCAAACGTAGGTGACGGACTTTTCAGTGCTTTTGCGGCCAATGAATAGAGGTCATTGGCATAATCTTCAGAAATATTCTGGTATCGAAAATGTAACTCTTGAATATTCGGGGGCAAATCACGAGACAGTTTAGGCTGAATCGCCCGAGGATGTTTCGTGGTTTGACTTTGTTGGCTGCGGAGTAAATCTAGTCGCTTGCCAATTTGTGCTTCCAGTTCTTGGTCATCAGCCTGTTTGGCCCTGGCTAGAAGGTCTGAAATCTGGCCATCGTATTTCTGGCTAAGTTCCTTGTAATTTTGATAATACAGTTCGAGCGGATTCGCTGAATGGGCAGGACTTGCAATAAATCCGCTGAGAAGCCCAACGCAAGCAACCAGAAGCAGGAAATTGAAAAAGGACTGCCTGGCGGAGATTGTATTGCATGCAAATGTTCTCATATGTGTCTCCTGAGGCCGTAACATTATTAGAATACTGGAGTTATGAATGACTAAGGGAACGTAAAAGTCAATTGTTGGGATTTTATTGCTCAAAATATAAGCGTAGATTTTGGAAGAGAGTTGATCCTTCCGAAGTTTACACTCAACGCGCCATTGACCCAGTTTCCCATCGATTATAACATTTTACACTCGGGAGACTTACGGCAATCCGTGGTCTACCCTTTTTTCTCTTTTGGAGAAGACAGTAGTTCAGTTAGTTGAACTGTAGCTGCCTGAGCTTTCCGATTGAGATTAGATAAAGTTGAACTGAAAATGTGTCTCGTGGCTTATAAAGTATTCTCCGGATTAGCGGAATAGGTCTTCATCACAGATGAAGATTTGATTTTGCTTCGGGTGAGTCGTGAAATTTGCGAGAACACTTATGATACAAGTTGAGTAAATTCCGGCCTGAAATTTGTCTTGGGCGAAGTTGGTAGAAATAATCGCCTGGCATTGGGCCGTTGGTAATTCAGAATTGAGTTGAGGGTTATGGAACAATTGGAACGTATTGGTGACTGGTTAGTCGGAATGACCGCATGGTTAAATCGATTGATCAAAAGGATTTTTGGTTCGCATAACGAGCGGATGATTAAGCAGATCGGATTTGTCCGTGATAAGGACGGAGAAGATGAACTTGTTCCGGGAAGTTTGTTGGATCGAATTGCTCAGCTCGAACCCGAGATGGAAAAACATAGCGAAGGGGAATTGAAAGAGCTGACCAATAAGTTTCGAACGCGATTAGCAGCTGGCGAAACGACAGATGATATTCTGCCTGATGCATTTGCTGTGGTCCGTGAAGCCGGAAAACGTTACCTCAAAATGAGGCACTACGACGTCCAGATGGTTGGGGGATACGTGCTTCATAAGGGGAACATCTCTGAGATGGTCACCGGGGAAGGAAAGACGCTCGTCTCGACCTTGCCAGCTTACTTGAATGCCTTGGCTGGTAAAGTTCATATTGTAACGGTCAACGATTATCTTGCTAAGCGAGATATGGAATGGATGGGAGCGTTACACATTGGGTTGGGCTTGTCTGTCGGGACAATTCAATCGCAGATGTCTTATGTGGAGCGTCAAAAAGCGTACGCCTGCGACATCACTTACGGAACTAACAACGAACTCGGTTTCGATTATCTACGCGACAACATGAAGCCCCGCAAAGAGATGCAAGTGCAAGGGCCTTTGGATTTCGCGATCGTTGATGAAATCGATAACATTCTTATCGACGAAGCCAGGACGCCTTTGATTATTTCGGGCCCTGCGCAAGATGATGTGAACAAATACCCGAAAGCTCATCGGATTGCGATGCAGTTGAAAAAAGAAGAGCATTTTGAAGTCAAAGAAAAAGAGCATACCTGTCATCTGACAGACGAGGGAATTCGAAAAGCGGAAGAGTTAGCCGGCGTGGATAGTTTTTATACCGCGGGCAACATGGAATGGCCTCACTTAATTGATAATTCGCTACGAGCCATTCATCTGTTCAAAAAGGATGTCACTTACGTTGTTGAAGGTGGCGAAGTTGTCATTGTCGATGAGCACACCGGTCGTAAAATGTACGGTCGGCAATGGAGTGATGGACTGCATCAGGCGGTGCAATCCAAAGAAGGCGTGACCATTGAAAAAACAACACAGACTTTGGCAACGATTACGCTTCAGAACTTCTTCAAACTGTATGGCAAGCTGGCCGGTATGACCGGAACAGCGATGACCGAAGCGAATGAGTTTTCCAAAATTTATAACCTGGATGTGATTGCAGTCCCTCCGAATCGTCACATACAGCGAATCAATTACACGGATGTCATTTTTCAATCCAGTAAAGAAAAATGGGATGCGGTGGTTGAGGAAATTAAAGAAGTCAAGCAGACCGGACGTCCGATTCTTGTCGGAACCGCATCGATTGAAAACTCGGAACTGCTGACCAAGAAATTGACTCGTGCTGGGGTCAAGCATGAAGTTTTGAATGCAAAGTTCCATGAACGGGAAGCGGAAATTGTTTCTCAGGCGGGAAGTTATGGAGCAGTGACCATTTCCACCAACATGGCAGGTCGTGGTACCGATATTATTCTGGGAGGTAACCCGGAATATTTAGCCTGGGAAGAATTGAAAACGACATACGCCTCTCGCCTCGATGTGCCTAAGGAGGAATGGGATGATCGTGCCAAGGTCATCGCAGTGCGTGAAGGGATGGATGATCAGGCGACGAAAGTTCGTGAAGCTGGCGGATTGTATGTCATCGGAACCGAACGGCACGATGCCAGGCGTATTGACTTGCAGCTACGTGGTCGTGCAGGTCGGCAGGGAGATCCAGGATCGAGCCGATTCTTCATCTCGTTGGAAGACGATTTGATGCGAATTTTCGCAGGCGATATGGTTCGCAATATTCTCAGTTCGTTGGGGATGCGTGATGGCGAAGCGATTGAAAGTAAAATGGTCTCTAAACAGATCGAAAAAGCACAGAAAAAACGAGAAGAACACAACTTCGAAATTCGAAAGAATCTGCTCGAATATGACGAGGTAATGGACGAGCAACGAAAACGGGTTTATTCCTACCGGCAAAAAATTCTTGATGGAGTAAACTGTCGCGAACTCGTCACTGATATGATTTCCCTGCAAGTAAAACAAGCCGTGACTGTCTTTTTGGCAGAACGTTATCGTTGGGAAACGATTGCTTCCTGGGCAAACCAAAACTTTGGTGTCGATCTTGATCCCGCAGATATTCGGGGCATGCAGTTGGATCAACTGGAAAAACATTTGCACGATATATCGATCCGTCAGGCACAAGATTTGATTGAAGAACAGCTGGGAGAATTCCTGCCTGAAGACCATGAGGATCCAGAGAATGAAAGAGAATGGAACTGGCTCGGTTTGTCTCGCTGGGCAAATACGCGTTACGGTTTGAATACAAATGATCGTGAGCTGAAAGCTGAAGGGCGATACAAGGTCTTTCATCTTATCTACGAGCGGGCTTCCAAAGCACTTGAGAAACTTGATTATTCTGGAGCCGAGCATTTTCTTTCTGACGATTTAGGCAACATGACCATTGCCAGTTGGTTGGAACAGCAGTATGCAATCACGATTGATCTTGCAGAGCTTAAAGACCTTGAACCGGACCAGACGCAAGCCTTGATTCTCAATCGGATTATGGATGAGTATCTCAAACGAGAAATTCGCTTTCCGGTGACTGTTGGCATGGCAAGATTCATGACTCGTTCGCGTTCTGGTGAACAATATGACCGTCTGGGATTGGCACGTTGGGCCGAAACACGGTTCCAGACAAAGCTGGATCTGGAAAACATCGAACATAAATCTCGAAACGATTTGGAAGAACTGCTCCAACAGCGATCTGGTGAGTACTTCCTGAATGACGATGTTTTTGCAGAAGTTGACGAAGTTATGAACGAGGCTTACGGCAACCTTGCTGATGAAAGCGAAGAAACTGCTCAGCCTGGTTCGGAAAAATTACAAAAACTGGCCGATTGGGCCAATCAGAAATTTACAGGGTCTTTGACGCTCGAAGACTTCACTGAATCTGACCGTGAACAGGCAAGAAATCTGCTGCTGCAACAATACGATACTCGCTTTCGTCCTGAGTTTTCTCATACCGAACGATCCATATTGCTTGAGGTTCTTGATCATGCTTGGAAAGAACATCTCTATTATATGGACCATCTGCGATCTGGAATCGGACTGGTTAGTTATGCTCAGAAAGACCCTAAAGTAGAGTACAAACGAGAGGGAATGTTAGCGTTTGATAAGATGTGGGATCGAATTGGTGAGCAGGTTGCTTCTGCGATTTATCGTGTCGAAAGCGAAAGTCCTGAGTTCGTTAGTTCGCTTTGGGAAATTACTGCGGTCACTCATGACGAACATGAAGAAGAACTTCCTCCAGAACCAGCTGGGACGCACAACATAGTTGAAGGAAATCTCCCACCAGAACCGGGAGCACCTGACAAGTCGACTGACCCGATTAGAAACCGCGATCAAAAAGTGGGGCGCAATGATCCTTGTCCCTGTGGTAGCGGGAAAAAGTATAAAAAATGTTGTGGTAAGAATTAGAGTGTGTTAAACGGATTCGTTGATAACAGAGCCTGTTACCGCAGGGGCTATTGATGACAGTGAAGGAAGCAGGAGCTTGGGGACGAGAGTAAACGGATAGATTTTATTTTACCACGGAGGCACAGAGAGCACAGAGTTATTAAAAAGAGTCACTGATGCTTTTCTCTGTGGCCTCTGTGTCTCCGTGGTTAATTCTACTTCCTTCTGTTTGATACCGACTGCGATGGGAGAGAAATTAAGAAATTAGATTCCAACGATTGTTAAGCCGTCTACCACTTAACGGTAGACGTAATATTACGTACTCTGCGGGAATGGATTCCCAGTCATGTTTCGTTATGTGCTGAATTTGATTTATGTGTTGCTGATCCTCAGCGTCTCTCCGGTATTAATTTATCGGCGATGGGCACAGGGAAAGTACCGTCAGGGATGGTCCCAAAAACTTTGGGGGAATCTGCCAGCTCGCCAAGGGGATGCTCCCTGTTTGTGGTTTCACGCGGTCTCTGTCGGAGAGGTTTTGCAGCTGGAACCGATTGTTGCCAGCTGGAAACAGAATCATCCTGAATGGGATATCGTCATCAGCACCACAACAAACACAGGCATGCAGGTTGCACAAGATAAATTTCCAGACTGCTTGTTGTGTTACTGTCCTCTCGATTTTACGTGGGCCGTGCGTAAAGCGTTTGATCGCATACGCCCGACTGGGTTTGTGCTTGTCGAATTAGAACTTTGGCCGAACCTGATTGCTGAAGCTCATCGCAGAGGAGTGAAGTCTGCAATTATTAATGGTAGGTTGGGCGAGAAAAGTTTCGGTGGTTATTCGCGAATTCGCAAATTGATCAGCCCACTTTTAGAACCATTCGATTGTATCGCTGTGCAAAATGAAGTCTACAAAAAACGATTTGAATCTTTGGGAGCAAACGCGAATACAGTACACGATGTCGGTTCGATGAAATTCGATCGCTTGATGACAGACCGTCATGGTCCAGCTGTGTGTGAACTTCGAGAAGCTTTTGGTCTGGATGAAAAATCGTTGGTATTCATGGCAGGCAGCACGCACGCACCCGAAGAGCAAATTGTTTTGAACGTGTGGAAGCAGCTGCGTCAATCGATTCCAGAATTACGATTGATTATCGCACCGCGTCACGCAGAGCGTTTTGATGAAGTCGCCCAATTGATTCAACAGCAAGGTTGCAACTTAATTCGTCGATCAGAAGTCTCCCCACTCGTTGCAAGAGAGAATTTCTCTGTTAGTAATTTGCAAAATACTGTCTTGCTTCTCGATACATTGGGAGAACTTTCTGCCTGTTGGGGATTAGCACAGATTGCTTATGTCGGAGGGACGTTAACCAATCGAGGTGGTCAAAATATGATGGAACCGTCAGCCTACGGCTGTGCTGTTCTGCTGGGGCCGAATACATGGAACTTTGCAGATGTGGTCAGAGATCTGTGTGAACGGAATGCCTGTTTGATCGTTAAGAACGAAGCAAATTTACTGGAGAGTGTCGATAACATCATACGTGGTAGTAGGTTACGTCAACGTGTGGGGGAGGCAGCATCAAAATATGTGCTTTCAAAACGCGGGGCGACGCAAAAAACGATCGTTCATCTGAAGCAGATACTAAACATTCCATCTGAGGCGATTTCCTCCAGAGCAGCCTGAACGCAGGCTTCGGGCTTTAAGTGTTATCGCAAACCGCTAGAATAGCGGCAATTGTGTCAATTCAAGGCTGACTGGACTGCATGGTTCATT
>JAESQE010000203.1 GCA_016765335.1 Planctomycetaceae bacterium | reverse complement strand
ACGATGGACAAAAAAGCGAAGGCGAATTCTGGAAAGCTTCGCCTATGTTCTATTCGTGCTGATATTTACGAGGTTTTCGCCATCACGAAGTTGAACAAACTCTTTGATATCAAAGATGACCAGGAAGATGCCCTTCAAGGCTTTTGATACGCTCTGAACTGTGTCTTCAAAACGACACATCAATGTATCACTGCTACTGTTTCTTTCCGGTGGGTAAGTAATACTTTCTCATGTCACATAGGCTTGAATGCACTCGGACTACAATGATATCTGCCGATGAATTCGATGAGACGTTCGACGTCACCATCCCAAGCGATACTGCCAAGGGGCAGGAAGTGCAGGAACGCATTATCGTATTGATGGAGAAGTACGAATTCACCGAACGGGATTTATTCAGTACTCGACTTGCGCTGGAAGAGGGAATCATCAACGCCATCAAGCATGGCAATCGCATGGACCTTGCTAAGGTCGTTCAAATTCAGTATGCAATTAGTAAAGAAAAGATTTGTGTCGTAATTAAAGACCAGGGCAGTGGCTTCAAAATGAGTGACGTCCCCGATCCAACAGCCATTGAGAACCTCGAACGCCCCTGCGGTCGAGGAATTATGCTGATGAAGGCCTTTATGGATGTTATCGAATACTCCGAAAACGGCACGGTTCTTACAATCGTAAAGAGCCAAGGCAGCGAATAGACCGTTATCCAGGTAATCAAACAAAAAAACAGCTGAGGTATCGATTTGATTCCTCAGCTGTTTTTTATTTCAACTTCTGGCAACCTTGCAATCAACTCAGTAGCGAAGCCTAAAATCGTTGTTTATCCAGGACCGGGAACTTGAATAGCTCAGAATTAGTGTGCTGAGACTTCATGATATCTTTGATTTTCTCAACAATTTCCGAATTTACCTCTGCAAGGTTTTTAGTTTCACCAGGGTCTGCTTCCAGATCATAAAGCTCAATTTGTAACTGAGGACCTTTCATCGTCAGTTTCTGACGTATCGCTTTCCATTTCCCCATACGTACAGATTGCTGTCCTCCGTAAGCTGCGAACTCCCAGTACAAATATTCGTGCTTGGTTTGCTCATCTGGATGACCAAGCATCGTTGGTAACATGCTCACACCATCAATGTTTTCGGGAGCTTTTGTGCCAGTGATGTCTGCAAGCGTAGGCATGATATCCCAGTTTGCAGAAATGAGGTCACTGGTTTGGCCTGGTGCAATTTTTCCGGGCCAACGCACA
Source organism: Planctomycetaceae bacterium (assembly GCA_016765335.1). GTDB lineage: Bacteria > Planctomycetota > Planctomycetia > Planctomycetales > Planctomycetaceae > Rubinisphaera. The sequence goes on along the minus strand of JAESQE010000203.1, from coordinate 7,097 downwards.
ACCATGGGCACACGAACTCCTCCCTCGTACAAACTCCCCTTGAATCCTCGAAGTTCTCCAGCAGATTCGAAGAACTCCGAATCGCTTCCCCCCAAGCGGTCATAAGCTGGGCCATTATCGGAAGTAAAAAAGACAATGGTATTATCATCTAAGCCTAATTCCTTAAGCAAGCTCATGATTTTTCCAACATCCCGATCCATATGGCTCACCATTGCAGCATATCCAGCCCGAGGATGAGGATGTTTTAGATATCCACGATGCTTATAATCTTCTTCTGGAATGATGCCTTTGTATTGTTTTAAAGAATCTTGTGGTACCTGAATTGAAAGATGAGGGATCGCAAAAGGAAGGTACAGAAAGAAAGGACGCTTCTGATTTTCGCGGACAAATTTCATCGCGATTTCAGTAAATTTATCCTGAGAGTATGTCTCACCATTGAGCGTACGATCATTCCCCGGCAAGATATCCTTGATGCGGTTATTCCACAGAAATTTGGGGTAGTGGTTATGAGCGTGCCTTTGGCAGTTGAATCCATAAAACAGATCAAAGCCCTGTTTGTTGGGATCACCAGTGGTACCAAAATGCCCCAGACCCCATTTCCCGATCGCTGCTGTTGCATAGTTTTTCTGCTTGAGCATCTCAGCAATGGTGACTTCTGCATATGGAATCGGATTCTGACCAGGATATTCCCAACCATATTTATCTTTGAGGTGCTGAAGATTTTTGGGGTCGCCATTATTCCGAATCCAGGCATGCCCCGGATGTTTTCCCGTCATCAGATTACACCGAGAGGGGGCACAAACGGCATTGCCAGAATAGTGATTGGTAAATTTTATCCCTTGTGCAGCGATACGGTCAATGTGAGGAGTCTTGATCCACTTCTGACCGTAGCAGCCCAATTCATTATAACCAAGATCATCAGCCATTATGTAAACAATGTTGGGAGGCTGCTCGGCCGCAATGAGCAGGCGAGGGTGGAGAACTGAGGCAGAAAGTACAGTTAACACAAAACACAATAACCACAATTGTCGATTCATCGTAAGATTCCTTTTCATTCAGAGTTGCGTCATGGTAAAAGCAAACATCAACACCGTTCTCAGGCTAATCAATTACGAGAATGCGTATTATCCATGAGTTAACTGAATTGCTTCAGGCAAATCGATTGTTCCCTCGTACAAGGCTCGACCAATGATTGCACCGACGATGCCCGCATGTTTTTTTTGTAGCTCAAGTAAATTGACAATATCCTGATTCGTCGTCACACCGCCAGAAGCAATAATTGGTAAACCAAGATCTGCAAGTTTTCCCATGTCTTGCAAAGTTGTTTCATCAACTCCCTGCATCATTCCATCGTTGGCAATATTCGTGTAGATGACAGCGGCAACAGGCAATCCTGCAAATTGACCGACAAGATCGATGGCAGAAGTTTTCGAGACTTCCAACCAGCCAGCCGTTGCGACCATCGAATTTTTCGCATCAACACCGAGAGCAACTCGCCCTGGAGCTGCTTCTACAATCTCACGAAACCAGTCCGGCTGCTTTAATGCCTGCGTACCAATAATCGCCCGATCAAGACCGATATCGTTCAAAAGATGCAGCACGGTCTCGGTATTACGAAGTCCGCCCCCGAGTTGGCAGGGAACATCAACGGCTTTGACAATTTTACTAATCACCTCTCCGTTGACGACTTTGCCAGATTTTGCACCATCCAAGTCAACCAGATGGATTCGAGTCGCTCCCTGTTTGGCCCATTCTTTTGCAACTTCAACAGGGTCTTCGTCAAAAATGGTCTCTTGATTGTAATCACCTTGGCGAAGGCGAACACAACAGCCTCCTCGTAAATCAATCGCGGGTATCAGTTCCATTATATTTCCAATCCCATTGAATTTATTTTTTTAGATCAAAGTATTTATTACGTATGAAACAGTCGTTGCTGTCTCCTGGTATTATACAAGCGAAGCAAAGTTTTTCAGCATTTGCAATCCGTGTTCCTGACTCTTTTCCGGATGAAATTGTGCAGCAAACAGGTTTCCTTTGCGAATCATCGCAACGACATTTTCACCATGCTCAGTTTTCGCTGCAATGACATCGGGAGAAGTTGGCACCACATGATAGCTGTGCACAAAATAAAACCAGGCAGACTGCGGTATGCCTTGTAGAAGTGGATTATCTTCTGCAATTTCTGTTAATTGATTCCACCCCATATGAGGAATTTTCAATCCCGGCTGTTCCTGAAACTTGACGACCTCGCCTGAAATCACCTTCAATCCAGGATACTCGCCTTGCTCGTAACTGATATCAAAAAGCAGTTGCAAGCCCAGACAAATCCCTAGAAACGGGCGGTCTGCTTCAATATGCTTGAGGATCGGGTCGATAAATCCCTGTTCTTCCAAGTGCTGTTTTGCATCGCGAAATGCGCCGACTCCTGGGAGTACAATTTTATCTGCACGAGCCAATTCATCAGGAGATTTGCAAACTTTGGCCTGCACCCCAACTCGCTCAAACGCTTTGGCAACACTTCTCAGGTTGCCCATGCCGTAATCAATAATATGAATCATCGGTATTGACTGAATCGTTGTTAAAAATAAGAAAAAGAGAAATCGCAATTACAGAAACAGTAATGTAGCACTGCAAGGTCTGGTTTTAATTTATTNACACCCATTTCGCCAGCGATGTTCGTTGATTTGTCCGCGACCGGCTTGTGTACCGGGCCACGAAGGACGCTTCCAACTGCTATGCTCTGGATCGACGGTTTCTCCAGCATAATGATGTAATTGATCTGCTGAACGCCAAATGAGTTCTTCTTCGGGCCAGGGATCGATCCCGACCAGCCATTTGAGACCTTGAATCAACAGTAAACTAACCACCAGCATCACCAACATCACAACTGCAAATATCAACAACAGCGGGCCGGGCATGAAAATCTGGTCAACCACAGGCCATAAGAACCTCCAGCCAAACAACACAACCAGCGTCGCAATCGAAAGGTAAGGGCCGTAAGGAATCGATGAGGTAAACTCTTGCTTTGAGATCAAACTCGCTACAAATAAGACTAGGAAGATAAACAACGCAATCACCGGAGCGATGAAAAAAGCAAGCACAACCGGTTGCCAACCAACAAACGATCCGACCATCGCCATGAGAATAACATCACCAAAACCCATCGCTTCACGTCTGAGAATCAATCTACCAATAATACGCACCGCCCAGACAATCCCACCCCCAACAATAAACCCAACCACTGAGACAGCAAATGCATGTAACACGGGATGATATTGAACGATCCACTGAGGAACGATTCCCTGCACAGGCCACAACTGCAAGATGGGCATCACCGGTTCAAGCATGGCTAATAAATTCGGATCTTGAAACCAAACTGGTGTCACAAAGAATCCCAGCCCCATCGCATGCCCAACGAATCCCACAACCATCGCAGGCAACGTCACCCCGTCAGGAATAATCCAAAGGTCAAAATCGATAAACGTGGCAACGAATAAAGCTTCGACCAGAATCAAAAAATAGAAATACCGACTCCACAAAAACAGATTTGTAACAGTATTCCACTGATAGATATTTCCTGCCCACAAAGGGGTTCGCAAACAATCGGCTTGCATGCCCCCCCAAGATTCTGGAGGGATCAGACAAACAAACACAAAGACAAACAGGAATGCGTTAAGCAGTTCAAGCCAAGGCTCTCGCCGAAGGATTCTGCGCCCACTGTAAGCAGATCGCCCTTGGATGCTGGCCGTTCCAATCAAAGGCAGACAATGATACCAACGCGATGGAGGATACTCGCCTTGACGCTTTTCATTTTCAAAGACATGTTTCCAAGCCGAGACTGCTGAGAAATGTTTCGGGATACGAATTATGCACCGGTTAAGAAAACGCCCAGCAAACAATCCTGCAACGAACAGGCCCATGCAAACAGCAAGATAAACCGTTGGATCAGAAATCATTGCTTACCCCGATGACTGACTTCCAGGTATTGAATGATGCGATCCGTGATTTGATCGGGAGTTTGCGTTGCGGTATCAATTTGAATGTTACTTACGGCTTTGTAAATCGGTTCCCGTTGTTCTAACAAGGTTTTCACTTCCTGTTGAAAATCTAAATCCGTTAGGGCAGGGCGGGGCGAGCCATCATGATCGTCTTTGAGGATACGCTCAACGGTTGCCTGGACATCAGCCTGCAACCAAACAACCGGTCCACTGTTCTGAATTAGCGTTTGAGTTTGAGGGTTCAGTATTGCCCCACCGCCTGTTGCGACAATCAAGTTGTCTGATTGATAAAAAACATGAATTGTCTCGGCTTCAAGTTTTCGGAAATATTCTTCCCCTTGATTAGCAAAGATTTCGGATATCGTCTGCTGTGCACGAAGCTCGATCTCCTGATCGACATCTACAAATTTCATTCCCAGCCGCGTAGCAAGCAGCGGAGCCACCGAGCTTTTACCGCTGCCTCGAAATCCAACAAGAGAAATGATCATATCAATTCGCATTTTCAACTACGGTTAACATCAAATCAAAACAAGGGACCAAGAGAAAGACATCATACAGGAATAGGAAACAGGATCAGGAATAGGAAACAGGCGAAATCGCTTTACGCAAAGTGTCTCTCATCACATCCAACGGCGGATTCTGTGATGTAAAACATTCGAACTGAGCAGCTGCCTGCTGAACGAACATTTCGAGACCGCTCACCACATGGCAACCTTTTTCTCGTGCCTGCTTAATCAACAACGTATTTTCCGGGTTATAAATGGTGTCGAAAACAAGTGTCCGATCCGACATCCAGTTCTGATTAAACGGTGTTTCATCAACATTGGGAAACATGCCTACCGGAGTACAATTAATAAGAATTTCAGGTGCTGCGGCTCCGCGATTTTCCCAAGAGCAATGATTACAACTCAAGTGATCGGCCAACTGTTTGGTGCGATTTTTTGTCCTGCTGGTAACAGTCAGCATTCCACCTGCTCGTTTCACACCTAAGCCGATCGCACGGGCGACTCCTCCGGCTCCGAGAATTAACACTTTTCGATCTTTCATCGTCGCGCCAGGCCAACCAGCTTTTTGCATACCGATGCGTAACGTCGTCAACGCAGCTTCGTAATCTGTATTGGCAGCAAACCAGGTGCCGCGTGCATTGCGATAAAGTGTATTTGAAGCACCGATATCAGTTACAGATTCGTCAACATGATCGGCATACTTAATCACTCTTTCTTTGTGAGGAATGGTCACGCTGTATCCGCCGACACCAATTCGTTTCAGTGCTCGGATTGATTCCCCAAAATGCTGTTCTGAAATCCGAAATGGAATGTAAACTGCGTTAATATCTTCTTTACGAAAAGCTGCATTGTGAATTTGTGGACTATAACTATGCCCAATCGGATCTCCCAACACGCCATAGACAGAAGTTTCCTGATTGATTTTATCGTGGTGGTACAATTCGATCATCTCTCGAAATGATAACTGCCCCGGAGCCAATTCTCGTTCCGAACTAAAGCTGGCATAAGTAAATGGCGAACCGTATTTGCCACACAAAATCCGAGTAAAAAGCCCAAACTCTCCCATGCAGAAACCAACAGTCGGTACATCAGATGCAGTAACAAGTTCGAGCATCCGAACTCCATCAGCCGGGCTGTTTGCCATTGTAACAATCTTAATGATGTCCGCATCTTGCTCTTTAAGCTGCTTGTAGATCTCATCAAGGTTATCTGGAGTTTCATCAAAGTTATGATAACTGATGATACGCCGAGTCTTGCCGTATCGAGGAATTTCTGATGCGACATCAACTTCTAAATCAACAAACTCGACACCACCTGCAATTGCAGATCGCAGTAACGTCAAACGCTCTTCTTCGGTGCCCCGCCATTTGCCTCGATCTTCTGCCCGCCTGCAAGTAATAAGTGTCGGAGTTGGACGGTCTTTCAATAGCAATGAAATATCAGTGACGCGTTTTAACCAATCGAGCCTTAACTCAACCAATTGTGCTCCTGCTCTTTTCAATGCTTCATGCTCTGCACGGATCAGCTTCATGCGAGAACGACCAATACTGACACAAATCATCAAACCAACCTGATTCTATATAATATTCGTAATCGAAAAAAGATACCATTAACAAAGTGCGTAAATAAAACTTGACATCCTTAATGACCACCACCTGAGGCCAAGGACAAAAAAATGGACCACCCTTGAATTCGAAGTAGTCATTCTGCACAGAATAAGCAGCTAAGATAACGAAATCGTCCTCGATTTTGTACCCATAGTTCAACAGAATACGCCCTGCAAATCAGATCAGCTGGAAGCGAAATCCTTTAAATCGTTACCGAACACAGTTGTTGTCTAATCCGCGGAGACACATCGTTTTTCAGGCCATTGACGCAACTGATCAATTTTCTCTTTACTCAACACGGCCAAGGGGCGGGTTTTACCCATTTCCTCTACGATATGGGCATCGTTAATCGGACAGCCTTCGTTATGGGCCGTGAAAAATGCAGAGATCACAGCTTGTTCCAGCTCAGAACCACTAAAATCGTGACTCGATTCCGCTAATAGCTTCAGATCGAAAAGTTTGAGATCCTGTTTTCTTCGAGTCAAATGGATGCCAATAATCTGTTCACGAGCTTGCTGATTGGGAAGATCAACGAAAAAGACTTCATCAAATCGCCCCTTACGCATCAATTCCGGAGGTAACGCCGAAATATCATTGGCAGTCGCGACGATAAAAATGGGATGACGATGATCCTGCATCCAGGAAAGCAGCGTCCCAAACATCCGCTTCGAAAGGCCTCCATCTGATGAAGACGAACTGGCTGATGCGAACGCCTTTTCAATTTCATCAATCCAAAGGATCGCAGGAGCCATCGCTTCGGCTTGACGTAATGCTTGCCGTAATTGACTTTCTGATTCGCCGATAAATTTCTGATAAAGCACTCCCGGGTCCAGCCTCAACAAAGGCATCCCCCAATCTGCGGAGACAACTTTTGCACACAAACTTTTCCCACAGCCCGGGACACCCAGCATCAGAACACCACGCGGCGGTTCCAAACCGTTCTCTTTTGCTTTTCGAGAAAAGCCGCCTCGACGTTGTTTGAGCCA
>JAESQE010000202.1 GCA_016765335.1 Planctomycetaceae bacterium | reverse complement strand
CAGGCAGATGAAATTGAACGGACCGGGATTCAGAATCTGAAAGTCGGCTATAATCGCGTTTTTGGCTACTACCTGGAAGTAACCGGATCGCAGTTGAGCAAGGTGCCTGAAGATTATATTCGTAAGCAAACGCTGAAAAATCAAGAACGCTTCATTACTCCGCAGCTCAAAGAATACGAAGATAAAGTCCTGACCGCTGACCAACAATCGCTGGCGTTGGAAGCCGAAATCTTTCAGCAATTACGATCCCGAGTCGCGAAGTATTTGCAGCGTCTTCAACAATCAGCCGAAGCGTTAGCTGAGTTGGATGTTCTGGGCTCATTTGCTCACACCGCAATGAGCCGAGGCTATACTCGACCGGAAATGACACCCGAAGCGACGCTCGATATCCGCGAGGGCAGGCATCCGGTACTCGATGCGATTCTTCCAGCTGGTCAATTTGTTCCTAATGATGTGAAACTGGATTCCAAACAGGTACTGGATGAGAATACTCCAGATGTTGAACCTGACAATAACAAAAATGCTCAAGGAGCCATTCAAATTATCACTGGCCCCAACATGGCTGGTAAAAGTACATACATCAGGCAGGCAGCTTTAATTACGTTTCTGGCTCAGACTGGTTCTTTTGTGCCTGCCAGCGAGGCAAGAATTGGGATTGCAGACCGCATCTTTGCTCGTGTTGGTGCCAGCGATGAATTAAGTAAAGGGCAAAGTACGTTCATGGTCGAAATGACAGAAACTGCCCGTATCCTTAATTCTGCCACAGAAAAGTCGTTGGTCATCCTGGATGAAATCGGACGGGGAACAAGCACTTACGATGGTCTTTCTTTGGCCTGGGCAGTCACCGAACACCTGCATGATGTGGTGCGTGCCCGGACCATGTTTGCAACACATTATCATGAACTGACCGAACTGGAACAAACACTTTCTGCGGTTCGCAACTGGAATGTTTCAGTGTACGAACACGAGGGCAGTTTGGTTTTTTTGCACAAAATTGTCCCCGGTGCAGCTGATAAGAGTTATGGAATTCACGTGGCGAGGCTGGCAGGAGTTCCGAAAGATGTGATTTCTCGGGCAGGTGAGATTCTAGCGACTCTGGAAGAAGATCACCTCGATGCTCAGGGGAAACCGACGATTCCGCCACGTCAAACTCATTCTCGTAAACAATTAACACTGTTTGAACCGCCGCCGCATCCGATTCTGGAAAAGATCAAGAGTCTCGATCTGGATGGCCTGAGCCCCAAAGCTGCGCTGGACCAGTTGTACGAACTGAGAGAAGAACTGTGAATGAAGGGTGCGAATCTTTACAAAGATACCTCTAGAAATTGAATTCAAGAGTTGTCTTATTTAAGGAAGCCTTATCTTAAAAAACAGGCTAAAACCCTGCTCTAACTCCCCCTTCGTAAGGGGGAGAACGTATTTGAGAATATTGTTTTGTAACATTTTTTGATAATTTTGTAGATTTCTCCAGAGGAGTACGTTTCGCTGCGTATTAACACCTGATAACTCTGATGGAAGCCGGGCTGGTTGGATTGGATTATACTTTTATGAGTGAGGTTATGTTGGAGCGGGAAGCACCCGCTGGAAGTGAACAGATTTCTCGTTGTTGGTGGTGTGGTGAGGACGAGTTGTATCAGCAGTATCATGATCAGGAATGGGGAATGCCAATCGCTGACGATGTGAAGCTGTTTGAGAAAATATGCCTGGAAGGCTTTCAGGCAGGCTTGAGTTGGCTGACGATACTGCGGAAACGGGAAAATTTTCGTATCGCGTTTGCCGGGTTCGATTTTGCAGAAGTCGCTCGTTATGGCAAACGGGATATCAACCGTTTACTGAACAACGAGGGGATTGTCAGGCATCAGGGGAAAATCAATTCGACAATTAATAATGCGAATCGTGCCTTGGAGTTGGTCGAGGAATTTGGTTCATTGTCTAACTTTTTCTGGGGTTTCGAACCTTCCGGACAAGCTTCTATTCGAGACAAACAAGACATCCCGGCGATCACGGCAGAATCTAAAAATCTGTGTAAGGAATTGAAAAAACGAGGGTGGACATTCGTGGGGCCAACTACGTGTTATGCCTTTATGCAAGCCATGGGGATGGTGAATGATCATCTGCAAGACTGTGGTTGTTGGTCGCAGGTCGAGCAGGCCCGCATCGATTTTTTGCGACCACTTTGAGCTTTGGACTGTGAAATGCGAGTTGCTGCAAAACTGTTATTGCTATGAATCGCAAGTAATTATTACAATCCTGCGATTCATACCCCTTACCTGCCGAAAGGACTCGCGCAGTGCATTACCATCCCTACTCCCCACAATGGCACAATAAAACAACCGTGGATCCGCTCACTGCTTGGTCGCAGTATCGAGATTCCCTTGTACTTTGGGCTGAAATCTCCTGGTTTGAGTTTATCAGGGATGAGCGTCGCTCGGTCTGGTATATCACTTATTACACCGGAACGGCAGCTTTGGTTTTGTTGTTGCTTATGTTTCAGGATTCCATGAAAACCGTTGTGCCCTCCACCGTTGTTGCAGTGAATGAAGGTGCTGTTGAGGTACCGGAGTATGAGTTTCTCACAGAGAGTCAATCTGATCCATTTAAAACATATGGAAGCCCGGAACAACCGCAGCCAACTGTTCCTGCTCCAATGGGTATTTCCGAGGCACAACCAGAACTGACCACGTCAATTTTCTCAGTGAGTCTCCCTTTTGATGGTGAGTATTCAGAGTCTCCCGTTTTAGTGACTGCACAAAGTCAATTTGTGGCACTACGGCCCAATACTCTTTTTCTGGCAAGTGGCTGGAAATCTTCTGACCCTTTCAATTCGATTGGCACCACTGTGGCTGAGACAGTTGCGACCGTAGCAGTTGCCTCATGGTTTGATCGTTCCTCTTCGCTCAACGTCACTCCAGTGGTCGTCTCCAAATTGAAGACTGTTGCGTTGGGCGCACAGCAGGCCAGCGGCGACGTTGTGCTGACAAAGCATTTGCCCGCGATATTTGAAGCGAATCAACCTGCGACATATGAGCTGGTTGTACACAATAGAAGTTCAACCATTCAAAGAGATATCGTTGTTGAAGAATTGGTTTTTGATCACAAAACAGTGGTTGATGTTTTTCCGGCTGCCCAGGTTGCAGGTCATGCATTGAGATGGAAGATTGATTCCATCNCTCCTGATGAAAAAAGACGATTCCAAGNGACATGCGTTGTCGGAGATCGCAGCGCAGTCCTGAAAACCGAATCTGGTTTGCGATTGATATCAGCTGTCAGTTCGAAAACAAATGTTGTTGTGCCTGATGTTGAAATTTCGTTGACGTTGCCCGTCTCAGTAGAAAAGTCGGAAGAATTTCCTGTTCAGATTGAAATCTCGAATAACAGTGATCAAAGCTTTGCTGCTACGAATCTGAATATTCGATTTCTTAAAGGGATTCAGGTGCAACAAAAGAATAGCCTGGTTCACAAAACGGAAGTCCCTTTGCCAGGGAAATCGATTCGCATTCAATTGTTATTCACCGCGATGGAAGCTGGGACAGGGGTTATCGAAGTAGAACTGGATTTGGATCAGAGCCTGATGGTTCCCGTGAAAGCTTACACGCAAATTCGTTCAAAAGATGGTCAACAGAATGAGCGTCAGGCGGTTATCAAGAAAACATCTTTCAAGCTCACTGAGATTGATGCCCGCTGAGTTTTCGATATTTTGCTGTGATGCTGGGCAAAGCGATTCAGCTGGCATGGTTCTCGTGAACATCAACTGGAATCTGGAATTCAGGGAGCCTCTGTAAATGGAAATCTACAGCTTCCTGAAGACCGTTTGATTATAAGAAGTAGGTTAAAAACCCCCTCTAACTCCCCCTTCGCAGGGGAGAGAACCAATTTTCAGAGGTTCTCTTCAATGTTTTATTGCTCTGATTTGTTACAATGCTGTGAGGAATTGAAATCGCATCAGTGATTATTTATTGCCCCTTTCTTGCGGTTTGCAGAGTGACATGACAGAACAAATCAAAGAAAAAATCAACGAGCAGGCTAAGCAATTGGGCTTTGATCTGTGTGGGATTGCTCCAGCGGTGACTCCATTGAGNCTGCCTCATTTTCAGGATTGGCTCGTGGCTGGCTTTGCTGGGGAGATGCAGTATATCCCGAATCGAGAGGCAGCTTATCAGCATCCAAACGGTGTCTTGCCTGCTGTGCGTTCGGTCATTATGACAGCGGCTTGCTATTCTCCCACGGTTTCTGATGAACCGGAACGGGTTGGTCGCATCGCAAAATATGCGCAAGGCACACAGGATTATCATCATGTGGTNCGCAAAATGTTGAAGCAGCTTGCAGATTACATTCACGAATTATCTCCGGGATGTGTTACACGTGCAGTCATCGATACGGCTCCGCTGTTAGAACGAGATTTTGCCAGAATGTCCGGGTTAGGCTGGTTCGGTAAAAACACGATGTTGATTAACAAAGGGATTGGTAGCAATTTCTTTTTGGGAGCCGTGCTGACCGATTTGTACTTGCCAGCGGATATTCCTTTTGAAACCAATCATTGCGGCACATGCACTCGATGTCTGGATGTTTGTCCGACCGATGCNTTTGANGCNNNNATATGNNTTNNATGCAAGANNNTGTATTTCTTATTTTACGATTGAACAGCGGGCAACACCGGTTCCTTTAGAAATGAGGCCCGGCATTCAGGATTGGGTCTTTGGCTGCGATTTATGCCAGGAAGTTTGTCCTTGGAATCGTCATGCTCCTGATTGTCGCCAACCTGACCTGGTCGCCAAATTAGATGATCTTCCTTCAGCTGAGGATTTTCTGCAAATGGATGATGACAAGTTCCGAAAACGCTTCAAAAAAACAGCGATGTGGCGAACGGGACGAGTTGCATTGGCGAGAAACGCTGCGATTGTGCTTGGTAATAGCGGGGATACAAAATTTCTGGCTGTTTTAAGAACACGTTTACATGACGAAAATACCCTCATTCGCGGAGCAGTTGTGTGGGCAATTGGGCAAATTGGCGATCTCGCATCTCTGGATGATCTCCAGCAGCTGGCCGAAAATGAGACAGATATTGAAATACTGGCTGAAATCGCCTCTGCACAGCAGATAATCAGCAATAAAATGCCTGAATAGTAGACATTGGTGCCTGTGCTGTTTATGTTTGACTGAAGACGAACTCTCGCTAAAATAGAGCGTTCTCTATGCAAGTCTCTCCAGTAGTTACATCGTTGGAGATTTGCGTACAGGTTATGGAGTCTGCCCTACCCTCATGAAACGGTAATTTTGATGTCAAACTGGATCGTTGCTCTTCCGATTTTCAATGAAGAATCGCATGTTAATGCGGTGCTTGATGAAGTGCTTACCTATGCATCTCAGGTTGTTGTCGTTGACGATGGCTCCTCAGATCAGACTGCACAGATTCTTCAATCCAGAGATGATGTGACGGTTTTAACTCATCAGGATAATCAAGGTTACGGAGCAGCCCTTCAGACCGCGTTCGATTATGCGATTAAACAAGGAGTCGAGGCCATTGTGACCATCGACTGCGATGGTCAACATCAGCCGAAATTGATCCCTCAGATGATTGATGAGTTATTCTCTCACGAATTATCAATCGATATTGTTTCAGGAAGTCGGTATCTATCAGAGTTTGCAAGCGACAAGGCTGCTCCTGAAGATCGGCGTCGTATTAACTTCGAAATCACAAAACAACTCAATGAGAAATTGAATCTGAAGCTGACCGATACATTTTGCGGATTCAAAGCTTACCGTGTTTCCGCTCTGAAGAAACTGAGTATTACCGACACCGGGTATGCCATGCCTTTACAGTTTTGGGTTCAAGCTGCTTGTGCGAATCTGAAGATTGTTGAATTTCCGGTTCCGCGAATTTACTTGGAGGAAGAACGCTCATTTGGAGGTTCGCTTGGTGACGCTCGTGTGCGGAT
>JAESQE010000004.1 GCA_016765335.1 Planctomycetaceae bacterium | reverse complement strand
TTCAACCGTGCGTTTAATCATCAGGCGTCCCCCAAGGGTTACGCCTCCATGCAGAGAGCAGATTCCTAATTAGAATCTACACTAAGTGAACAGCACATTGCACGCGCAAAATAAAATTAATCGTTCGCCCACCGAATATTTCCAATCGGGTCAATAGTCACTTTTTTAGCAGAAAGCGTGTTAGGGACAGGCCTTACAACACCAATCTTGGATGAAGATTTTCCGGCAGCACAATTGTGACGAAACACCATTTGTTGTGTTGTAGATGATGCAGTGACGAATCGATAAAAGATTTCCCCTTTTTCAGATTCAATCAAAACTATTTCATTGCCACTTAAACTGAACAGGAATCTGGCGTCTGGTAAATCGGGATGCGTGCGTTGGATGACGGGTACTTTTTCTCGGATGCGGCGCATGGCTTCGATCATGGTCACAAAGCAAGCTGTTCTTTTTGTTTTGCCTTTTTCATCTTCGTATTCGAACAAACAAAGATGATGCGTGTTTCCCGGTTTGACGTAAGCAGAACCTCCCCGAATCGGGCGTACCGTGGATTCGTTTTTGGTGATGCGAACTTTCTTGATCTCAACGGTTTTCTTTTTGTCTGAATAAAGAGGTTCAATCCAAACGTCTTCATGAATTTTGGCTTGCCCTCGACCAATCGCAATGCCGTGCGAAGCGAGGCGATGGATGACCTTCTTTTTAGTGGCCGGATCACGAATTCTCTCGATTTCCGAAGGACTCAAAGATTCCAAGGTTTTTCGCACGACAACAACACCCGGCGTTTCGGTTTTGCCGTAGATTGTTTCTTCATGCAAAGCCCCGGAAGCTTTGCGATTGACTCGAAACGAGACGTTAATATTTTCAATTGCTTCAGAAATATCCAACCGAAAACCGTCCCACGGTTCGTTTAATTTAGAGCGAGCATTACGGATTTTCTGAGGTTCGTAAGTACCGGTTTCGTCGCCATAGCGTACTTGAATTGCCAAGTTGGCGACGTTATGAATTCGTTTATTATTCGAGAGTGCAACCACAGCTGCATCGATGGCGTGATGCCGGTGATCGAGTCGGTTCTTTTCGCCACGGTTCAGCTTTTGTGCCTGTTCCCAGGCGGGGCTGTTGGGTAGTTCTTGCAGGATAGTTTCCAAGCCCCAGAAATGCCTGAGCATTGCGGTTTGAATGCCTTTGACTGTTTCGATTTTTGAACCAAGAGATTGCAAGTACGTACTGACCTGAGTGGAGATGTACGCAGTATCAACAATTTGACGCTGAATGAATCCCTCGTCAATTTTGTCCTGAAAAAACCGTTGGTATTTGAAGTAAGGGAGTTTTCTGGCTTGTTGTAGAAGTTTTTCGTAGGCTTCGGGATCAGACTCCGCAAGCCATTCCTTGGGGAGTTGGTTTCCCTTGAGTGCGTTTTCTTTACGGAAGCAAACGACTTTATTCATCTGTGAATTATCGAGAGATCGCGAATATGGCAAGATATGATCGACATCGACCTCGCCTCCGAAAAGCTGTTCGGGAGAAATCGGATTTCCGCTGTAAATGCAGTTCTCGCCTTGTTCCAGCCATAATCGATAGCGTTCGATGGCATCACCAGTCGGCTTGGTACCGTAGCTTTCTATTTTTTCAACTGCATAGGCCCGTGACTTTTCATTTTCCCGTTGTCGTTTTGATTGCTCTGCTCGCTGCTTGGCGGTGCCTCGGGCTTCTCTTGCCAGTTCGACACGGATTGTTTCCAATGTATGGCCTGGCTTATAAACCAGTTCACGCAAAATGGCGTTGATTACTTTACGGATTTCGTGCAGTGCCTGGCGGACAATCGGGTTGGTCACTGCCGGCGGCTGTTTAAGGTAGGGAACCTGATCTCCCTTTTTTTCCCAAGTCGCAAGATAACCTGCCATCCGGTAAGCACTGGGCTTCGTTTCATCCCGGCTGGTTAACGGCAGGCCTTGTTCGACAAAGGGGAGCAGTTTTTTGATTGCTTTGAGCGAATAGCTGGCGTAACTGCTTTCGAGTGGAGTCGATTCCAATAACGGAATCGTCAGTTCGGTATCGAGATTCACCTGATCGAGTAAGTCTCGCAGTCGAGCTTCGTTGTCTTCGATGATGGCTGCAACAATCCAATCTTTGAAGCAGTCTTCGACATCCCACCACTGCTTGCCGATGATTCCTTTTGTCTTATGAGCGAGTGCAAAATCAGTAGGCATGCCATGCATTTTCTTGCGGCCTGCACGCTCCAGATTGAACATAATGTTCTGGTGTTTGTCGAACAAATGTTTTTTCATCTGATCGAACGTTTGCTCTTTCTTTGTGCTAAGAAACGTAATAAGTTTTTCGCGTTCTTCTTGAGTCAGTTCTCTTTCTTTTCGTGAAGAGACATCGATAATCCGCAGGTTGTTGACTTCCTGATTCAGTCGCATTTTTTGTGCTCTGCGATCTGCACGGGGGGCACGGGCCAAACGTGGTTCGAGTTCACAGCGACCAATCAGTCCAGGAGAAGGCGGTCTGAGTTCGCGTTGGAAGAATATTTTGTCTGCGATTATTTCTTTCAGTTCTTCTGTTAAAAGTGAATCGTGAAGCGGTGCCTGTGCATTCCAGATGGCATCGAGTTCCTGCTGATACATATCTCGACGCGTATGGCGACCACGCAGCCTAATTTCGTGAAAGCGTTTCGGGTCTGCATCTCGCAGGTTGGCAAGATATTCTCCCAGGGTTCGCGCACCGGTTGATTCGATGTTGTTTTGCAGTTCGCTGATTTCGCCGAGCATCCCCTGCGTCTCTTTTTCTTGATCCCGATCCGTTTTGCGGTTGGAGAGGAAACCTCTGCGTTGATTGAGGTGCAAGATGGCTCGGCCAATTTCAAACGGTTCCAGTTTTTCGTCCAAAGCTTTCTTACGCAGAGAGTAGGGATCGTTCTCGCGAAACGCTTCTTTTTCCCACGCCACCCGCAGTGGTTCTTCACGTGGCAAAAGCACACAATCCGGCAGCAAGCCAGCATCTACCAAAATCGTTTTGAGCTGGTTGCGTTTGCGAGCACGTCTTTTGAGTAACCGACGAGTTGAGCGCGCGACTCGTCGCTGCTCGTTTTTAGAAACTTCTGCCCCAGAAGTTTCCCGATCCACCCCTTCCGGGAAGATGCGAACTCCGGTGCCGTGGATTTGGCCTGTTTGTTCATCAATGAGGAACCAGCCGATGGATGCCGTTCCGATATCTAGCCCGAGCGTGAGATTTGACATATGGGATCTCCTCTGAATAAATTTGTACAACCATTACTATGTAAACAAAAAAAGACTGGAACTTCAAGCGAAGAACCAGTCTCCATCTGCCTACATGGACAGATACTAGAATCTCGAAGGATTAGATTTCACGAATGAGAGCATCCTTACTTTCTTTAACAAGCTCAATTGCAGCTAAGCAGTCCGATTTATTCTTGTATCCTTCACCAGAATCAGCTATAATAGCCCCATTTCTAGCTTTTAATCGCCATCTCCACTCATTCGCTCTGTCTTTATAGACTTCGTAAACCATGTCTGTTGTCCTTACTAGCTTCTAATGTTTAGTCAGTAGAAGCAAAAATACACGAAAAGTTTGAATTAGTAATTTCTGATTCAGCTTTTACCAGGCGTTAATGAATTGAGGCAGCAACCTTATTTCATTAGCGTCTTTTTTGTTTTGGGCGCCTGGTGCGCCCAAGTTCGATCATTGATGGAATTCCTTACTTTGTTCGTGTTTCGCTTTGTACACGAGGATTATATAGGTTTTTTATCACTTGTCAAATATATCTGGATGAGATAGATATAATTTATTGATCTGTCTATCATTCATGCTATAATTCTAGGGATATAAATCTCTTGACTTGGGTGAGATTTTGCGGATTGGCACAGACCGGGGTTCGTTGCATTTGTGCTTGACAACTGAATTTTTTGTGGCTATATTTTAGTCAGGTGTAACAAACCTTGGTCTGTAGACACGTCTTTTCGCAACAAAGATGATCTTAATTGAAAGATTTGCAGACACTGCTCCACGGAGCATTCGCCGTAGCTCGTGAATCGAACCTACGGTTTTTTTATGCGCGGGATTAAGAGAACCTCTATTCATTCAAAAAGATATTGTGAGCGGAGGGTAGACATGCTTGTCTGCTTTGAATGGAGGCATGCTCAAACAACACACAGACAGGAATGTCTGTGCCCCATTTCTATTAAAAGAGGTTCCCTTTTGATTGGTGTTCCCTGGGCTAAAGGGAGGATTCTTATTCAGCTTGAGTCAAAAAAAAGCCCCTGCGGACAGGGGCTTTGAGTGCATTACGTGACTGGAGGATTTTGGTCGTTACGGTGCCAACAGTTTATCCATTAAGAACTGTGTTGAACTTGAATACTGCTCAGACTTGGAAACGCCACGGATAATGAGATGACATTCGTGCTTTAGGCTGTCGGCTTTTTCTTTCATTTTCAAGCCATACACTGGGTGATGGATTCCGTGACCGGCATTTTTTGATGGCAAGGTCATGTCGTTGCCGTAAGTCATTAACAATGGGGGATCATCTGCGGTTAAGTGGTTGTAGGGTGAGAATTCTTTGTATAAGGCTTCGTGTTTGTCATAGTTTTTGAGTGCGCCTTCAATCGTTGCTTCCCCAACGGCTTTGTTGATCATATTATGCTTGAGTACGTTTGGTCCGAGCCAGCCTTCAATGACTTTAGGATCAATCGAAGTTTGTCCGCCGCCAACAGCAGCCGCTGTGACTCGTGTTGATTCTCTTTCCACGGGATCGTCTGATTTCGGATTCGCCAAATCATCATGCAGTAGAATCCACATCGAAGTACACGCTCCAGCACTTCCGCCACTCAAGGCAATTCGATCTTTTCTGATGTTCCACTTCTTAGCGTTAAAGCGAATGAACTGAATCGCCCGAGCAGCATCATGCACAGGAGCAGGGAGCGAAGCGACTCCAGTGAGACGATATTCGATTGACGCATACGAAATTCCTTTGTCAAGAAACTGTTTTACTGTGGCTGGGTTGACTTTTTTTGTGCCTCCAATCCAACCTCCGCCGTGAATATAAACCATTAATGGCCTGGGGCCTTCTCCTTCAGCTTTCCAGAAATCAATCACATTAGCTGCGTGCGGCCCGTAGGAAACATTCGCCAATGTCGGTTTCAGAACCTCTGGTTTATCGGCTGCAAACGCCGAGCAAGTGACAGTAAAAAGTATGAGTAACGTGGCAGCAAAAGTTTTCATCGTGTGCTCCAATTCAGGGGGTGTAAGCCAATGGACAAGATTCAACCGCCAGCCTAACAGGCAAAGCATGAGAATTTCAAGGAAGGACGTGCCGGTCCACGCCGGTTTATACGGTTACTTACTCTCCCTGAGTCAAACAAAGCGGCGGACAGCCAGATCTGTGTCACTAACGTACGATAGCATGATTAGCGACACGATCCCCAAAGGCTTCTGCAATAGCTTTGTTTTAACTGCTGAAGTCAGTTTTGAAACGCAATTATTTATGATTACCGATTGTTTATAGCAGGCTGGCTTGATAAAATAAACTACTGTTTATGCAACTGAGTTCACGCCTATTGTTTCTTGTCCAAGTCATCCTCTAACAATAAAATACGCCACAATGCTTGCTCATCGATTTATTATTCTAGTGAGTCTGATTGTTTTCGGTTTTCTGCTTGCGCAACCGTGCAATGCTGAAGAGAAACCGCTGGTTTATGAATCTGATATCCTGCCTGTTTTCGTTAATAAGTGCGGGAAGTGTCATAGTGAAAAGACTCGCAAAGGGGAACTTGATCTTTCTTCGATCAAAGGTTTGCTGCGGGGCGGAGAATCTGGGGAACCAGCCGTTGCTGAAACTTTGGATGACAGTTTGCTGTGGATTATGATCGCTGATGGTGACATGCCTCCCGAAGAGGAACCACAGCTGACCAATAAGGAACGTGAACTGGTTCGCAACTGGATTGCAAACGGTGCGAAGTCTGAACATAAACAGGAGGCAATCGAAAACGAAATCACTCAGCACGATGTGCTCCCCATTTTGCTTTTGCGTTGCACGACGTGTCATGGTCCGCGTCTCAAAAAAGGGCAACTCGATTTGCGAACTCCAAACACAATGCTCAAAGGAGGGGCAACCGGGCCTGCCTTTGTGGCTGGTTCTCCCGATTCAAGTTTGATGATTCAGCGAATTGAAAGCCAGGCCTGTCCTCCACAGGATCTGCTGTTGAAGTTTTTTGTAAGGCGACCACCTCAATCAGAAGTTGACGTTCTACGCAAATGGATTGCAGCCAAGGCTCCTGTGGTTGATGTTGCCCCTGATGTCGCAACGACTGAAGAAGACCCACTTATTACCAAGGAAGACCGTAAGCATTGGGCGTTTAACCCGCCACGGGTAAATTCAAAATATGAATCAATCGACGAGTTCATTCTGGAAGAACTGAAAAAGCATAATCTCGACTTTTCTCTGGAAGCTGATCGTGACACATTAATTCGTCGCGTTTATCTGGATCTGATTGGATTGCCACCCAGTCTTGAAGATTGGAAGAAGTGGCGAAACAAAAAACAATCCGACTGGTATCAGTTAATGATTGAGGAACTGCTTGCCTCACCAGCTTACGGAGAACGCTGGGGGCGATATTGGCTTGATGTGGCTGGCTATGCAGATTCTGAAGGAGGCGTGTCATCGGACCCCGTGCGAGCAGTTGCCTGGAAATACCGCGACTACGTAATCCGTTCATTTAACGATGACAAACCCTACGACCGTATGCTGCTGGAACAAATAGCGGGCGACGAATTAATCGATTACGACAAGGCCCCGCTGATCACTGACCAGATGGTTAATAATTTGGTTGCCACTGGTTTTCTTCGAATGGGGATCGATCAAACGGGGTCTCGAACGATGAACTTTCATCCCGAACGCCTGGGTGTTATTGGTGATGCCATTAACGTACTTGGTTCTGGCGTCATGGGCCTCACCATGGAGTGCGCGAGATGCCATTCTCACAAATACGATCCAATTCCTCACCGCGACTATTACCGATTCAAGGCAATCTTCCAGGGTGCATTTGACGAACATGACTGGCTAACTTTTAAGAATCGCACCCTTAAGATCGCGACTGTCGAGCGAAAAGAACAAGTCCGTAAAAAGAATCCCCCTTTGGCAAAGAAGCTCGCCAAGCTGAATGCCAGTTTAACGAACGCGATCAAGTTGCTGCAAACCGAAACACTACGTCAGCATTACCCAGAACAATCTGAAGCTGATCGTATAGAGACATTTGTTGCATTAAAGATTGCAGATAACAATCGAACACAGCCGCAACGGAACCTTGTCGAGAAGCTAAGACGAGCCGAAGTAATGCCTGACGCTGATCAGCCGCAGCTGGTTATTGAGGCCAAGGTTGCATTACGAGAAATTGAACAACAGATAATACAGGTTCGCATGCAGATGGAGCCTCCGCTGACGATTCGTGCATTGTGGGACCGCGGTGCTCCTTCGCCTACTTACATTCTGCGACGAGGTGATTACGACAAACCCGGGCGATTGGTTGGGCCGGGCGTACCATCAGTTTTGACAAATGGCCGCACACCTTTTGATATAAAAACTCCTTTCCCTGAAGGTACACCTAAAACGGGACGCAGGCTGGCGTTTGCGAATTGGTTGATACAGCCGGATCATCCATTGACCTCACGAGTGATGGTGAATCGAATCTGGCATCATCATTTTGGTACGGGATTGGTAAGCACAATTGAAAACTTCGGCGTCAAAGGGGGAACTCCTTCACATCCAGAATTACTCGATTGGCTGGCGTTGAAATTTATCGAGCAAGGCTGGAGTATCAAGGATATGCATCGGCTGATGATGAACTCTCGCGTGTACCGTCAATCTAGTTACATTTCTGAAAAGCACCAGAAAATCGACCCTCAGAATCGGCTTCTTTCTCACATGCCTTTGAAACGAATGGATGCGGAATCGCTTCGTGATTCATTGTTGTTCATTTCCGGGAAACTTGATGACACAACTGGTGGTCCGCCGGTCTCTGTGACGATTGAACCTGACGGTTTAGTGAGTGCCAATGCGTCTGTTGGTGGTGGTTGGAGGCGAAGCGTTTATCTGCAATATCGCCGTACTGAAATACCGACCATGATGAGCACTTTTGACTATCCGGAAATGGGACCAAATTGTGTTGACCGCAGCGTCTCGACGGTTTCGCCTCAATCGTTAATGTTAATGAACAACAAGCGAATTCGCTTACTGGCCGTTGCGTTTGCTGATCGTGTGAAAAACATTCTTGCCGACCAAAATAATCAGGGGCTTGAAGCTCAGGTTTCTACGGTTTATCAACTGGCGTTAAGCCGGGAACCTGGTGAACAGGAAAAGCGTCTGGGAATCAAGACTTTGCGAGAATTAAAGTTAAGCTGGAAAGGTGACTCTCAAGCTGCATTGGAAACATATTGTCACACCATCTTCAACTCCGCAGCCTTTCTTTATATTGATTGAATCTGATGTCCGAACAAAATTCAAATAAAAACTCACGTCGCGATTTCTTCGCACGTACTTGCGATGGTGTATTCGGTGCCGCGATGGCTCATATGTTGTACCAGGACTTCTTCGATGATCGCTCGGTGTTTGCTGAGGAGACTCATTTAAACGAACCAATAAAGCAGTACAACCTCAAGCCTAAAAAACCTCATCATCCCGCGACCGCGACTTCGGTTATCCACCTGTTTATGAATGGTGGACCGAGTCAGATGGATCTATTCGATCCGAAGCCTATTTTGAACAAAATGGATGGCAAGCCGTATCCGGGCAATGTGGAAGATATCGGCAACCAGAGCACCGCTGATATCGGCGTGATGATGGGCGGGCAATATAAATTTGCACAACATGGCGAGTCGGGAATGTGGATGTCTGATGTTTTACCACACACCGCGAAGATGGCTGACGATATTTGTTTAATCAATTCGATGTGGACTGATCATCCAAACCATGACAACGCACTCTATAAAATTCATAGCGGGCAGTTATTCATGGGCTCTCCTACTTTCGGTGCCTGGTCAGTGTACGGGTTGGGCAGCGAAAACCAGAACTTGCCTGCTTATGTTGTGCTGAACGATCCGTTGGGGCTTCCGAAAAACGGCACTCGCAATTGGACAGCAGGGTATTTGCCCCCCGTTTATCAAGGGACTCCGTTTCGCCCGACAGGTTCTCCCGTTTTGAACCTCAAACCACAATACGAACAACCTTCAGCTGTGACCGAGTCTGCACGGGATTTACTGAATCAACTGGATGAAATTCACCGCAAAGATCGTCCTTATTATCCCCATCTGGATGCCAGAATAGAATCGTATGGCTTGGCAGCCAGGATGCAAATGTCAGCAGGAGAGGCACTCGATTTGTCTCGCGAGAGCAAACAGACTCTTTCGATGTACGGCGTGGGAGAGAACATGACAGATTCGTTCGCGAGGCGTTGTTTACTCGCGCGTCGATTGGTCGAACGTGGCGTCCGATTTGTGCAACTCTTTCTGGAAGAGCAGCCCTGGGATAGTCATGCCGATTTGGCGGCGAATCATCGGGGAACCTGTCAACGTACTGACAAACCAGTTGCGGCATTGCTTCAAGATCTTAAGCAACGTGGTTTGCTCGATTCGGCATTGGTGATTTGGGGCGGCGAGTTTGGTCGGACTCCCACAACGCAGAAATCCTCTGATGGTTTTTCCGGTCGCGACCACAACATGCAGGCCTTCACTTCATGGATGGCGGGTGGCGGTATTAAAGGGGGAACTTCTTACGGGAAGACCGACGAATTTGGTCATAGCGTTGTAGAAAACCCTGTGAGTGTTCACGATTTCCATGCGACGATTTTGCATCTACTAGGTCTTTATCATGAAAAGTTGTTTTTCACTCGCAGCGGATTGGAAACCCGACTCACCGGAATAGAACCTCCCCGGGTTGTTAAGGAGATCTTGAATTGAACAAGGTCGGTAACCAATTAAATCGACGTCAGCTTTTAAGCGTTGCAGCGGCATCCAGTACTGCCTCCCTGTTGATTGGTAAATCTGCTTTGGCTGAAAATCGTGATGCATTGAAGTTCGGAATTATTGATACGAACATCAGTCTGTTTCATTGGCCATTTCGTCGATTGCCGCTGGATGAAACAAACCTTCTGGTGAAAAAACTCCGCTCACTTGGTGTTGTGCAAGCCTGGGCGGGAAGCTTTGAAGCTTTGCTTCACCGCGATGTCGCTGGGGTGAATTCTCGGTTGGCTCAGCAGTGTCAACAGCACGATGAATTGATTCCAATCGGTGCGATCAATCCGAACTTGCCGGGCTGGAAGAATGATTTGAAGCAGTGCATTGAAATGCACAACATGCCTGGGATTCGCATTTATCCTGGCTATCACGGATACCAACTGAACGATCCACGTTTTGTTGAGTTGCTTAAACTTGCAACTTCGGCAGGACGATTTGTGCAAATTGCAACGGCCATGGAAGACACCCGGACTCAGCACCGGCTGGTACACATACAAGATGTTGATCTTTCCCCTGTTGTTGAAGTGATGCAGCAGGTTGACTTCGCCAAAGTTCAAATTCTCAACTATCGACCTGCTCTGCCTTTGTTCGAAAAACTGGCAAACACTCCCGGCGTGTACTTCGATACGGCTCGGGTGGAGAGTATTGATGGCGTACCGAAAATTGTAAACAACGCTCCACAAGGTAAAATCCTGCTTGGATCTCATGCCCCTTTTCTCATCCCCGAAGCCGCGTTGGTTCGAGTACACGAATCGTCAATTCTTAATGAGGCAACGCTTCAAGCGGTGCTTTCGGATAATGCTCAGCAGTTAATACCAATTAGGCCAAGCGTTAAGGCGACGGTAAATAGTAAGCCCAATTTTCATATGGGATTGCCTACTCCAAAAAAGTTAGAGGAATACCGGATTTGGGATTCCTATTTCACCCCGTCTCATTCTCATCCCGGACGCGATGGCAGCAGTAAATTGATAGCAGATATCGAGCGAACACAGCCTGTGATAAAGAAAGCGAAGTTCGAAAAGCTTTGTTATTTTGCACATGTCGGAATTGGAACGACTAACGATGCCGAGCTGGAAAAGAAACTTCGTTCGAACCCGGATACTATTTTGAAGCCGTTACAGAAATGGCCGAATTTGTTGTTAGGTATGATTCAGCTCAATGCAAACGACATACCTGCTTCACTTAACGCATTGAATCGCTGGCTACGGGATGGCCCAATGCTTGGTGTCTATTTTTCAGGGAGTGGACCGGGAGCGTTAACTTGCAACAACCCGAGTATTGATCCGCTGATTGAACGAATTGGCGAGCTAAACGGTGTCATCATGCAGCACACCTGGTTTAAGACAGGCAGCAAACAGGGGCCAGGCTTATCGACTCCTTCTGATTTAGCAAAACTAGCCGCTCGGTTTCCGAAGCAGAAATTTCTGTGCGCTCACGCAGGCGGCGAATGGGAGAAAGGGATTCGAGCTGTTCGCCAGGCGGGCAATGTACTGGTTGAAACCTCTGGCTTCGACGCCACTGCCGGCTTGATTGAAATGGCTGTACGAGAACTGGGAGCCAAGCGTGTCGTATTTGGTAGTCATCTGCCTTCACGCTCACTCGGAACAGAGCTATGCAAAGTAACCACAGCTAACATTACCGAAGCAGAGAAACGCTTAATTCTAGGTGAAAATTTTCGAAATCTTCTCCAGCCAATCATGTAGCATTGAATTTTCCTATGCGTTACATGATCATGATTCAATAATGGGTGGCTGGGGACAAATCACCTCAATAAGCGGTAAAACTCAAGCGGTTTTCATCGGTGGCTTGCCCCCAGGTTGTGAAGAATTTCAAATGCTCTGGGGGCAGGTTGTCGGGAAGCCATTACGAAAAACAACCTCAATAACGACAACCTGTCCCCAGCCACCCCTCCGATATTATTTTTCTGAGAGAAATTAATTATGGCACAGCAGCGGGATTTCAAAAATATGAAGTCAGTTATGATCGGCACTGCTGCTGGGATAATCATGCTGGTATTGTTTAGTCTGATATCGCCTAGTGGAAAGGATGTTCAAGGAGCCGATCCGCAACCTAAATCCGAGAAAGTGAAACAGGAAGAACGTGAGCAAGATGCTCGCGCCATGTGCTTTTTTTTTGGATGGACTCTCTGCCATACGAAAGGCTTGCCGGGGTGGTTGAACGTAGAGTTTATGACAACGAAAAGCATATCCATTTTGTTACCTTTTCGTGCTACAAGCAACGTATGCACCTGCAACATGATCAAGCCAAACGTATTGAAAACAGTTCGGGAAAGTGTTACCTATGTGTCCGAACGATTGTTACCCATGTATCCGGTCTAAACAGCTTGTCCAGCAGTGCGAGTTACGGCTGCTGGTCATCATTTAGCAGAGTCAACTTGAACGTCCACTTCTGTTTTAACACGAAAAATTTTCCTCCGCGACCTCACTGCTGGGCAAGCCAGGCAGTGGCACACAGCGTGAGCGATTCGAGGCGGTTCTTGTCACCATACAACTAAGCGGTGATGACGCCTGGCTTTGGATGGCTCGCCTTCTGGCGACTTCGGCTACGCTTGCCTTGCGCCCAAATACATCCACGCTACGCCCCTTCACTTTTTAGAATCTCAACAGATATATCGAGTTAACTATTGAGGGTTTTGTTCACGTAGGTATGATGTACAGAATCAATGCGGCATCTTATCTAAACAGAAAAGGTCATTTGCACGTTTCTGCTCCAATCTGGCAACATGTTGGAACAAGGACATGCAGGTGAATAACAAGTTATGAATAAAAGGCACAAGACGATGAAGAGTACTGGTATGTCTATGGCACTTAAAGCTTGCCTGCTGGCAGTTGCGTTTGTCTTGGTAGCAGAGNCCTGTGCGGTCGCAATTCCCATGAACAAGATGCCTAAAGAACTTCAGACGACCAACCTTGAGCCTGAAATGCGGACAATCAATTTGAAGCTACCTCTGCGTCAGCCGATGTTGACCTGCCCCTAATTTATGTACCAGGTGTTATGAGGGTTTGGATTGGGTAAGTTGGGTTTGGTTTTTCGGTACTTTTATGGAATTGTGCTGAGTCTCGTTCGTCTTCGCTGTCGCCTCGGCCTGCACAATGGATGAGGCCGCGGTGGCAGTGAAGGGGGATGAGACGGTCCTCGTTTGTTGAGCTGGAGCTGATCGCTGCTCTAACGCAAACTGATTCGGCGTCCGATATCCCAGCGAACTATGAGGTCGATATTCATTGTAATCGGTTCGCCAATTCTTTGTCATCCGCCGAGCTGACCTGACGCTTTCAAATTCCTCAGTCGATAAAAACTCATCTCGAAATCGACTGTTGAAACTTTCTGCATAGCCGTTCTCCCACGGACTGCCTGGCTTGATATACATTGTTTGAATCTCCAGTTTCTCGAGCCAATTCTGAATTGATTTCGCCACGAACTCCGGGCCGTTATCGCTACGAATATGATTCGGCACGCCTCGCTTCGAAATGATTTCCGCTAACGAATCGATCACATCTTCGCTCGTCATACTGCGACCGACTTTCAAGCACAAATTCTCACGAGTGTATTCATCGATGATCGAAAACCACTTCAACGGCGTGCCGTTGGTCGTTCGATCAAACGTAAAGTCCCAGCTCCAAACATCGTTCATTTTCTTGGAACGCCTACGCATACAGCTGTTTTTGCTGGTTCCCAGGCGTTGCTTCTTTCGTTTTTTCTGCGGTACTTTCAATCCTTCACGACGCCAAATCCGATAGACTCGCTTGGGATTAATCGCCCAGCCGGCCTGTCGCAACTTGATCGTGATGAAGCGATAACCGTAACGCGGATGTTTTCGAACCAGTTTTAAGATACACTTTACCAGCTTCGATTCATCTTCCCGAACGCGGGCTGTGTATCGTTGACTACTCCGCGGTTGGCCAATGGTTGAACAGGCTCTTCGCTCAGAGACTTCGAACTGCTGTTGGGCTTTCTTAACAGCGATTTGTTTCTGGGAAGAGCTCAGAAGTTTCCCTCCGCAACAAATTTCAACATGCGGATATCAAGTTCCTTATCCGCAACAATTTCTTTCAATCGTCGGTTTTCATCTTCGAGCTGCTTGAGTCGTTTGGCCTGTTCAGACTTCATGCCGCCGTACTGATTTCGCCAGCGATCCCAGGTTGATTCGCTCACTTCCATAGTTTGCAGAACAATCGCCATTTCCTGGCCAGCATTGAGCATCGCTTCGCCATCACGCAGCTTTTTGACAATTTGCTCCGGCGTGTGCCGTTTACGTTTCTTCACCATTTTCGAGTCTCCTTTGATATTTCAAATCGGTTAGACTCTCATAACACATGGATCAACTTTTGGGGAGCATGCCACAGGTTCCTGCTTCCAAACGTCGTGTGATCCCGAAGCCAGACTCGGAAGACGACGACTTCATGAGCGCTTTGTCGGAAGCATCTGAGGATGAGTATGAGGCTTTGCCTATTGCTCCGCCTGTTAGACGCCCCAAAAAGAAGTCAGCAGGAAAGAAGAAAAGTAAATCTCGCAAAGATAATAGAGAAGGTTCGACATGGTTTTATAAATTTAGTATTGGCTTCGTCGTCTTTCTGGTTTCCTTGAGATTTATCGCTTTGTTTACGGGCGGATTTGGTCCAGAGGATCGAAGAGGTTCGCAAAA
>JAESQE010000201.1 GCA_016765335.1 Planctomycetaceae bacterium | reverse complement strand
AGCTTCCGTAGTCAACTTAGCTGGCAAGACATCACTTCGCGAACTGGCGGTCATCCTCGAACGAGCCAACCTGGTTCTAACGAACGATTCTGGTCCGATGCATCTTGCTGCGGGAGTGGGAACCCCCGTCGTGGCAATCTTTACCTGCACTTCCAACCAACGCTCCGGTCCTCCGGGAGATCATCACGAACTCGTCCAGGCAAAAGTTCCTTGTGCAGCGAGCTACCGCAAAACCTGCCCGTTCACCGGCTCAGGAAACATGCAATGCATGCGAGCGGTTTCCCTCTTCCAGGTTTGGACAGCTCTACAAAAAGTGATCGAGCAAAATCACATCAAAGACCGCGTCGCTTGAATTGACTCTGGAACTGAATCAAAACGAGATTCCATAAGTAGGATGCGGTGCTTGCACCCATCTTCGTGTGCCAGTAGATTCTCTAAAACCAAAACGCTGTGTGAACCTGCCGGTTGTCAGTTCAGTGCGTAAGGATAATCAATAGCCGACAAAACCACCAAGCCTACCAACCTCTAGTCTCCCTTGGATATTTCATTCACTCACACCAGATGGTAGGTTGGGATGGCGGATGCGTATCCCAACGAGCCATTTAACCTCTGATGAAATGGAAAGCGGTTTGCTGGGTTACGTAAAAACTAACCCAGCCTACCAACTACCAACTGATGAGATTAGCTCATCTGTTTGTTTTAAGGGGTAGCTCATACGATCCCGTTCAGGGTCGTGTGAGTGCCGCAGGCACCCGAGGCTGGGGCAAACCGTTTGAGTCAAGGACATTCTTATATTCCCGGGTGACCCAGCCAATTTTGGCTGGGTTGCGTAGCAACAAGAAGCAACATCCTCAGCTCTCAACAAACAATCAAAACGAGATTCCATAAGTAGGATGCGGTGCTT
The DNA here is from genome assembly GCA_016765335.1 of Planctomycetaceae bacterium. Taxonomy (GTDB): domain Bacteria; phylum Planctomycetota; class Planctomycetia; order Planctomycetales; family Planctomycetaceae; genus Rubinisphaera. The sequence continues at coordinate 12,968 of JAESQE010000201.1, read as the reverse complement.
GCACCCATCTTCGTGTGCCAGTTGATTCTCTAAAACCAAAACGCAGTGTGAACCTGCCGGTTGTCAGTTCAGTGCGTAAGGATAATCAATTGCCGACAGAACCTCAGATGTCTACCATCAACTTGCAATGTTATTACTCGCGGCTCCTATCACTTTCTACAACCTTGCTCAATTCGGCAGTTAGCCGAGCGACGATTTCGGGATGCTTCGAGTAAATATTGGTTGTCTCCCCCAAGTCTTCGCTGAGGTTATACAGTTGGCCTTGAGGATCACCAGGACCAGGCTTGATGCGACTCGGTTTGGAGAATCCGCCGGAACCGAGACCGGTGATCAATTTCCACTTCCCCGAACGAATCGTCATCACCCTGCTGCCTGCTCTCATGACAATCTGCTTGCGTACTCGTGTACTCTGCGGTTCTTGACCAGTCAGCGAAGGAAGGAAACTGAAGCTATCGGGACCGGCGTCTGACGGAAGCGGCGTGTGTAAGATGTCGGCGAACGTCGCCAGCAGATCGGTAAAGCAAACGAGTTGATCACTTTGACTGCCAGCCTTCACACGGTCGGGCCAACGAGCAATAAACGGCATGCGATGCCCGGCTTCCCATGCATCAGCCTTCATGCCTCGCAGCCCACCTGTTGAATCGTGCCCCAGACGCTTCGTGTCTTCGTCGAACCAGACCGGGCCGTTGTCTGAAGCAAAAATCAGCAGCGTGTTTTTTTCCATACCGGCTTTGCGAAGCGACGCTAACACTTGACCGATCTGTGCATCAACCATCATTAAAAAGTCGCCGTACATCCCTGCTCCGCTTTTGCCAACAAATTCCTTAGACGGAAGCCATGGCGTATGCGGAGCCGGGTACGCCAGGTACAGCATCAGCGGTTCCTTCTCATTTTCATTGGCGGCATGCTGTTCGATGACTTGAACGGCTTCGTTCGTAAATCGAGGCAGAACGCCATCGAGTGTCAGGTTCGGAGCAATCCCGCCGGCTCGCCAAAACGCACCTTGGATTCGTGACCAGCCTTTGCTGCTGTTGGCTGTAATTCGCAGTGACGGCGGTTGAATGGCTTGGTTATCGCGAATGTAGAAATAGGGTGGAATATCGGTTGAAGCTCGAATTCCAAAGTAACTATCAAAGCCGCAATCAACCGGACCGCCTGGCAACGGCTTGTCGTAACCGTCTTCCTTGAAGCCCAGGTGCCACTTACCGACCATCGCTGTACGATACCCCTGCGACTTGGCAAGCGTTGCGATTGTCATTTGATCCGATTCGATAAGCGGTTGCTTAGGCCAGAGACCCACGTTTGTTCGAAACGGATAACGCCCCGTCATCAGACCGTAACGCGACATATGACAAAGCGGCCCCGGCGCATGAGCATCTGTAAAACACATGCCATCACGAGCCAGCGAATCGATGTGTGGCGTGGGAATCTTAGATTCCGAGTTAAAGCACCCCGGATCACCATAGCCCATATCATCAACAAGAATAACAACAATATTAGGCTTCGTATCAGCTTGGGCAGCAAAAGATTGCAGGCAAGAAACTTGCAGAATAATCAGTAAGAAAAAAAGTGTTCTCATAAGTTTCAGTTCCGTCCAACAATAAATTCTGTAACACCTGCGATGAGGCTGCATCCAAACCGTTTCAACAGCTTAGCCTATCTTCACTTGAAACCCAATCCTCACTTGAAACATAGTAACTAAGGTCTACCTCTATGAATTGGTTCTCCCCCTTACGAAGGGGGGGTCTGAACTATTTTATAACCAAACTACATTCGAGAACCTCTGAGATTCAATTAATAGAGGTTCCGAGAATTTGGTATGATCAGATTATTGTTGAGGGAACTGAGAGGTTGCCATGCTTCCGTAGCCCGCTTTCCAGCGGCTGTCGATTTCAACCTGACCGATAAAATCTTCTTTACCTAATTCGGCACGGAAGTCTTTTTTCAACATTCCGGTCTGGTCGATGTAAATCTTCACCAGATATCGACCACGAGGCAGTCGCTTTGACTTCATCTCATCAGCCCATTGGGAACCACGCTGGCCTGCCAGACTAAGAGATTGCTGCCAAAGATTACCTTTACCAAAGACAAGGCGATCCCCAGTCGCGACTCGATGTTCGGACCAGCCATTATCCGTTTTGCGAAACAGATCGACCTGCATCAACATTTTATCGTATTGAGCAGGAACATCCGTTATTTTGAACCAGATATCGGTAACGAGTGAAACTTCGTCACTTTTTTCCGGCAATGTGTCGGTGGTGTACTTGGCGTTGACAACACTGGCGTAATCGTCGATGAACTTTCTGAATTGTTTGTAGGTACGATCTCCGACAACAATTTTCTGTCCGCCGCCATGCTCAACCTGCAAGGCTGGCTTTGTAAGCAACATGCTTTCGAGCGGATCGTCCGAATCGATGATCCCAGCTTCGACCATATAATTGAGAGTTGCTTCGGGGTCACTCAGTTTGATCCACGAAACCTGTTCGCCATGCTCTTTGACCTGTTTATTGTTTCGGTCAGGTGAATGACAAGCGGCGCATCGCCCCACTTCAGTCCAGATATTATCCATGAAAGATGCCAACACTCGGTCTTTGCGGGCATGACGGATGACTTCATCTGAAACTTGAGGACCAATCGCTTCCACTACTTTTGCAGCCAGTAAATCCGGGTCTTTAACTGCTAATCGTATCCAACTGCGGAAAGCCTCAAACTCTCTCTTTCGCGCCTTATCAGTGATGAGATTGGGTTGCTCGGGGCGGCGGTTGATGAACTGTAGAATTTTTGAGTCATCCGGATTCTTCACGTCCACGAGACCCACATTAACCAGAGAAGCAAACGTCTCGGCTTGGCTGGAATGAATGTAATCCTTCAAGTCGACGCCGCTCAGATGGCATTCCGTGCAACTTGAAGGATTCTTTGCTTGAAAGATTGGAAGGATTCGCTTCTCAAAAATTGAGATCGCCGAAGTGTCATCACTTGCCGTTTCTGTTTCCAGATTCGGTTGTGAGTTGGAACTTATCTGATCGCAGGATGTTATGAAAATCAAAAGGCAACACATTAGTAACGGTAACGTATACTTCATCAGCTTGCTTCTCCCCTGAACATCATGTGATCGGTAAGCCACAGATTTATAAAGCCCCGGGTCTGCTGCACAAACCGAGCCAGACGTGATGTCATCGCAACTATGGCAATGTATGGAACGCCACAAATGGCCTGCACAGCAGACCCTTATAGTTTTAGTACCCGATTTAGATTGTAGAACTGGCTATCTTTAATGTAAAGCATTTGGCTAGCCAGGGACATGTAAGCGACGAGATATCTCGAACGCGAAGAATTCCGCATAGGCACTGATTCGCCATTTCAGGTCAAACGCGGGTGGCCCGACCACTTTGAGTGGTTGGGTGCTGCCAGGCATAAGATGGATGTGCCATGTGCATCCAATTTCAATTGTGCTTCCAATAAAGAGGGAACTCACATGGCGAGAACATCTTGTTGCTACGCAACCCAACCGCGGTAAGCGGTCGGGCCACCCCGCTGGTCGTCATCTCAGGCCGACTACCTCAGTAACTAACCAAGGCACCCGCAATAACACAATCCAAAACTTATTGCATTTCAAAACTGAATTTTCCAGTGAAAGAAACGATCAAGGAAAGTGCATGCATCCTTCCTCTATGTGTTTGTGTTGGCCCGAACGACTCGGATTCTCGATACAATCGGTCCAACCAGCCAAGAATGGATTCGTAATTTAGAGGAACCTCTAATAAATCAAAAAGACATTGCAAACGGAAGGTAAACATTCTTGCCTGACTTTAGTTATTACTTGATAACACTTGATCGCAGAGTTTTCTTGTGAAACATATGGCAACCTCGGATAGCGACTTACGGACTCACTATGGGTTTGAGTAAGAAGCGATGAAACAGCAATCAACAGGTAATATAAGAGCAAACAATGAATACAGCAGATCGGATGACCTCACCCGATGTTGTCGCTTCTTTGGAGCGACGTATCGAAGAACTGGAAAAGAAATCCAAGAATACACCCGACGCCAATGCAATAAGCATGATAGTTTTTAGCGGAGAACTCGACAAATTGCTTGCCGCATTCGTGATCGCAACGGGAGCGGCAGCTTGCGGGATGAAGGTCTCCATGTTTTTCACGTTTTGGGCAACGGCTGCATTGAAGAAATCCGGTCCACAGGCCAAAGGGAAGAGTATTGTTGAGAGAATGTTTGGATGGATGTTACCGGGCGGATTCGACAAACGAAAACTTTCAAAAATGGATATGTGCGGCATCGGTCGTCGAATGATGGCCCGTGAGATGTCGAAAAAGAATGTTGCCAGTTTGCCGGAACTAATTGAGGCTGCTAAAGAGCTTGGTATCGAAATCAACATCTGCGAGATGTCCATGTCATTAATGGGAATCCGAGCCGAGGAACTGATCGATTATCCTGACATGGAATACTGCGGAGTGGCTCGTTTTGTCGAACAATCTTCCTCATCCAATACAACTTTATTTATTTAACGGAACGACATCTATGACGACAGAACGACAAGTTGATCTCACGGGACTCAAATGCCCGATGCCCATCGTCCAACTCACCAAGCTTATGAAGGAGCTTCGTGGTGGTGAAGAATTTACAGCGATTGCCAGCGATCCGGCGTTTTGCCTCGATGTGAAATCGTGGTGCAATAAGACCGGTCACGAACTAGTACGACTAGACAGCTCTAGCGAGCACCTCGTTGCTGTGATTCGCAAAAGAAAAGAAGAAAGCAATTAAAGTATGACATCTGTATTTGACCCCATCGAACGGATGCAAAAATGCATCGACTCGCTCGATGCTTCTGATACTTCCGGGTTAAGCAATGCATTGAATGATGTTCGTGCGCAGTTTGCTAAGCAGGCATTGGAAACTAAGCAGCTTGGAGAATCTCAAGCAGATGCGATTGTTTACTCGGCTGAGATTATCGGTGAACTGGAAGAGACGAAAGATCGATTGGAAGAGTCACGCCTTGAGGCCGAATCAGCCACAAGAAATGCTAAACGCCTCAGTGCCTTTGGCGACATCCTTGAGAACTCCCTCAACGAAATATTTATCTTTGATGCTGAAACGCTCCTCTTTGTTCATGTGAATCATGGCGCGAGGGAAAATATTGGTTATTCGATGGAGGAACTTCGAGAGATGACGCCTGTTGACATTAAGGCGAGTCAGACAGCAGCGTGCTTTGCGGAACTGGTAGCACCACTGCTCGATGGGTCGCAAGTCAACCTTAAATTCAAGACCAAGCATCAACGAAAAGATAGCTCAGAGTATCCTGTCCAAATTCAGCTCGAAATGTCGTTTCTTGGAGATAGACGAGTCTTCGCTGCGGTGATTCTCGACATAACCGAACGTCAGAAAATGGAACAGGAACTTCTGGATTCGAGAGAACAAGCATTAATTGCCGACCGTACTAAGTCCAATTTCCTAGCTAACATGAGCCATGAAATTCGCACTCCGATGACGGCAATTCTCGGATTCAGCGATATTCTTCTCGAAGCTGGCGTTTCAGAAAAAGACAAGCAGGATGCTGCCCAGACAATTCATCAGAATGGACACCATCTACTTGAGCTTATCAATGATATCCTCGATCTGAGTAAAATAGAATCTGGAAAAATTGACACTGAGCGACGAAAGATCAATCCTGGAAACGCCATGCAAGATGTCGTCAACCTTTTAAGCGAGCGAGCAAAGTCACAAGGCAATGATTTACAGGTTGAGTTGCGTGGAGACATACCTCAGACAATTCAGACAGACCCAACAAAGCTCAAGCAGGCGCTCGTCAATCTTGTTGGAAACGCTTTAAAGTTCACGAAAAACGACACGGTGCGAATTATTGCTGAATGCGACCGACAAAACGAATGGATGAAATACCATGTGATTGATTCGGGCATTGGGATCACGTCCGATCAAATGGATAACATCTTTCAGCCCTTCAAGCAAGCCGATTCGTCCACAACTCGAAAATATGGTGGCACAGGCCTGGGACTAACAATCACAAAGCGTATTGCCAATATATTGGGTGGGGATGTCAGCGTTGAGAGTGAACCAGGGCGGGGCAGCACGTTCACATTAACCATTGCGACTGGTTCTCTTGCCGACGTGCAAATGCAATCGGTGCTGGAGACAACGACTTCTCCAAAGACAACGCCATGGTCACCGCAGAACGCAGAAGTGATTGACGGTCGGGTACTGCTGGTCGAAGACGGTCCTGACAATCAACGTCTAGTCTCCTATATCTTAAAAAAGGCGGGAGCGAAAGTGACCCTTGCGGCTAACGGAAAAGAGGGTGTTGAAGCTGCGATGTTGGCAGTAAAAGAAGGGAAACCGTTTGGTGTGATTCTGATGGATATGCAGATGCCCGTCATGGACGGTTACACCGCTACATCCACTCTTCGAGATGGCGGATATTCCGGCCAGATCGTGGCGTTGACTGCTCATGCAATGAAGCATGATATCGACAAATGCCTCGAATCAGGGTGTGATTCCTATCTCTCTAAACCGATTGATCGCTATGCCTTGATCACAGAAGTTGCTGGGCGCATGGGTAGCCCGTCAACGAGACAAAGCGGTCTGCCTGAAACCGCAATGAAATAAAATTCGTCGTGTAGATTTCCTCGCGGTGCAAATATTCTGTACGGCAATAATTTATTACAGTAATAGTTCTGAGTCCGTTCTGAATCTATTCACTTCAACCAAATCGGCGGGTGGCACGACCACTTTTAGTGGTTGGGGACTGCCAGGCACAAGCATCTTGTTGCTACGCAACCCAACCGCTAAAAGCGATCGTGCCACCCTGCTTCAATCTCAGCGATCAACGAATAATAAAAGCGGGATTCCAGAAGTAGGGTGGCGTGCTTGCACCCACTTTCGTGTGCCAATTGATTCTCTATGACCAAAACGCTGTGTGAACCTGTCGGTCGTCATATCAGTGAGCGAAGATAATCAATTGCCGACAGAACCACTCAGCTACCAGATCAGTTAACAGAAATATCCGCGAAGGCATATCACTTTTTCTTGTTCTGAGATTTCGGACGTAAAGGCAACACATTGGCTCGCTTGGCCCATTGATCCCAGCGGTCGGTAAGATTCTTTGCCAGCTCAGGCTTCTGGTCGATCAGGTTGTGCAGTTCTGTGCGATCTAATTTCATATCGTACAATTCCCAGGGCTGCTTGTACTTTGAAACGAGTTTCCAATCGCCAACACGAACGGCTCGGTTTCCTTCGTGTTCCCAGTAAATTGCTTCCCGAGCCAATTTTTTATTTTCAAATGCGGGACGCAAACTCAAACCTTCTAAAGGTTGGATTTTCTCTCCTGCAAATTCTGCGGGGTAATCTGCACCTGCAAAATCTACACAACTCGCCATGATGTCAATCAAGTGAGAAGGCTGCTTTTCCAGTCTTCCTGCTCGTTTAATAGTCGCCGGCCAGTGTGCAATCAGCGGCGTTGCGATGCCTCCTTCATGAACCCAATGCTTGTATTCTCGAAACGGTGTGTTCGAAACATTCGCCCATTTTTCGCCATACGCAATATAAGTATCCGCAGGACCGGGCATCACGCCTGGCCCCATCAGAACCGGGTAGCCATCTCGTGATTGCCTGGGGATCATATCCCGTTGTAATGTTTGTGCGAGCATCGGTTCCAAAGTCGGCCTGGCTGATCGATTCACTAAATTATTTCGAGATCTGCGTCCCAGCTGTTCAGCACAGCCGCCGTTGTCTTGCATGAACAAAATCAATGTATTTTCCAGTTCTCCAGATTGCTCAAGCGAATCGATAATGCGACCAATTCCCTGATCCATGTTATCAATCATTGCTGCGTAAACTTCCATGCAGCGAAGTTCCCATTCGCGGTTTTTTACGTCCTTCCAGGAACCTACTCCAGTCGCCATCTCCCAGGCTGGATCAATCAACCCTGATTTTACGAGTCGCTGCAAACGTTTCTTTCGAAGTGATTCGTATCCTTCATCAAACCGACCACGATACTTTTTGATATCTTTTTCCAACGCATGCATCGGCCAGTGAGCAGCCGTGTAAGCAACATACAGAAAAAAAGGATCCTGATTTCGATTGGATGTCTGGTGCTCTTTAATAAATCGAGTCGCGTGGTCGCTAATTGCATCGGTGTAGTAATATTGCTCGGGCTGATATTCAGAATCAGCAAAGGGAGAAATTTGAGTGTTGCCCCGAGTGAGTGAGTTCGGATCAAAGAAACTTCCTGCTCCGTGAATCGTGCCATAAAATCGATCAAAGCCACGCTGGATTGGCCAGTTCTGTTTCGAACCATTCGGCTTGGTCTGTTTGGTGATGTGCCATTTGCCTGCCATGAAAGTTGCATAACCTGACCCGCGAAGCACTTCTGCAATCGTCATCGAGTGTCGATTCAACTCGCCGCGATAACCATCAAGTCCTTTATCTTCCATCATATGACCAACACCGGCTTGATGAGGATAAAGCCCCGTCAGCAAACAGGCACGGGTCGGACAGCAACGACCCGTGTTGTAAAACTGAGTGAACCGCAAACCGCCCGCAGCCAGGCGATCCAAGTTGGGCGTTTCTGCTTCCCCGCCATAACATCCGATATCTGAAAACCCCATATCATCACACAGAATTACAACAATGTTAGGGCGCTCTGCACAGTCTGCTTGATGCGAAAAACCGCTTACAAACATTACGCCCAGCACGAAACTTATCAACAATTTTGAAACAGCCAAAGGAAACTCCTCAGTGATCGTCACGAAATATGCAAGGGGATATTCTCAGATTTTATAATTCCAGTAGATCAATTCTTCCTCAAAAAGTCGAGCAAACGCGATTGTTCTCTTTGAGAAACTCACGTCTTTATCAAACACGCAAAGTCTCCATAAGACATTGCAAGACCTATATACAGGCGTATAATAAGTCATCGAAACGCTCTACTATTAATTCAAGGCAGACAAGAATGTCTACCCTCCGCGGGGCAAACAAATTCTCCTACCAGGCACACTCCATGACGCATGACTTCCAATCACTTGACCTACTTGCTTGTTATAGTTCGAAATGGGCCGGGCGAATAATCAGCTATGGGACAGCGTCCCTGTTGGCACCACAACGGTTACGACTTGGGCCTTCGCACATCGCGATCATCTGCAAACATCGCGACGTGCCCATTTGGGTCGAATCAACGACGCTTTGTTCTCATTCGTGCGTGATCCTTAACCGTCCTGTGAAAGGGGTCCAGGCTCATACTCCCATCACAAGAATTCAGGATTACACCCAATCCGGTGGGCATGTCGATCTTTATCGACTCTCCCGTATCGACCAACTTTCCAACGAGGAATCGGTACTGCTGAGCCGGATTTTGATTCGTCATTTCATAGCCGAGCAAATCAGCTACGACATGGGTGGTGCGTTGCTGTCTGGCACCCGTCTGTTTAAGCGAACCCGCTTGCTGCCCAAGGCCGATTTGAACGAGTTATTCTGTTCGGAATTGGTTGCAGCTGTGCTGATGCGACTGGGGCGTCTGAACCGAGCCAACCCGACACGATACAACCCGGCTTGCCTGTTACGCCAGCTCGTGCGTGAAGGCACATTTCAATTTGAACAGGAATTCCCTGCAAAGCAATCCCGCTTAGCCTGAATCATTCAAGTCACACTTATCTAAAACAACAAGGGAGGTACTCAGACGATGAAAATGAATCACTTTTTCTACGCTCAAACAGTTCTGCTATTATTCGTCTTTCACACATTGCCAGCTGGTGAAAGAGAAGCTGTTATTGTGCTCGATGGCTGCACCGGGTTTGTCGTTCAAGGAAATTTATTGGTAACTGCCAAGCATTGTCAACACCCCGATGTCATAACCGTCACTCTGAAAGATCAGACCGTAACTGCTCACAAAGCTTACAGTTCCCCCGGCGAAGATGGACCCGTTATTTTCCGGCTACAAGGCGGGCCATTCGAAAGTCTGCCAGTTGCGAATCAGGCCCCCAGAGTAAAAGACGCTGTTTATTCTCTTGGGTATCCTGGTGGTCATTGGGCACGCATCGAAGGAGAAATCATCGGCGGTAACGGTATCGATTTGAATTATACAAATCATCGGATAGCCACTGGAAATAGTGGCGGGCCGTTACTGAACAGCCAGGGCGAAGTGATTGGCATCGCGTTGCATGTTGATGCGAACCTGGCAGTGCACCGCTCAGGATTTTCTGGATGGAAAGTCACATCCGATGCCATCGCAAAAGTGAAAGGCAAGCATGCTGCACAGTCCAACCGAAAACAAAACCGACTTGTCGTGGCTGTCTTTTCTTCTCCATCTTGCAAGTCATGCCAGGCACTGAAGCAAGACGTCAGGCAGGGACATTTTAACGAGTATGATTTTCAGTTTATCGAATACGAAAATGGCAAATGGTCCGATCCCGAAATGTACGCAGAATTCTGGAAAGACTCAAACCCCAAAGAGTCATTGTCGTTTCCAACAATTTGGATCAAGGGAACACAAAACTATAAAGTCGGATACAACTCTCAGCGAAAAGAGGGCCTGCTCGGCTGGTTAAGAGGTGTCGTGCGAATGATATTCGGTGGCCTGATCGGATCCCGTGAGCAACCACCAATGCCAATTCCGGATGCAGAACCAGACCGAACTCCTCAAGCAGATCAGGTACAGCCGATCGATCCGATTCAGGAACCGGAATCTATCTCCAGCTTTTCCAAGCTACTTTCAGATGTCGCTGCTTTACGTGAAGAGGCCCTCAACACACAAGCAGATCTGGAGAAGTTCAAGGAATCGGGAGTGATTGGGAAAATCAAAGGCATTGCGATATTGCGCAAGGATAAAGATCAGATACTGGAAAGAGTTGCCCAGGTCAAACAAAGTGTTGCTTCTGTCCGCAACGATCTCAAAGAAAATCCCGTTCAATTTCTGTGGGGATTGTTCGGAATTATTAGCGGACTGCTTCAGCGTCGTTTTTTGAAGGAGGAGGTAGTATGAGTACAATTACAGGAATCATCGCAACATTAGTTGCATCGCACTTAGGTGGATCTGCATTGGGAGGCATCTTAGCCAAGTTTGGCCTACTTGGTTTCGGCAGAAAACTAACGATAGCCAGCCACATTCTTAATGTCGGAAAATCTCTAAAAAAGTCTTACGACAAAGAACGCAACCATCAGAACCGAGCAGACCTCAAACGCTGGCTACAAACACACGACCCCCAAAATGAATCTAAACTGGGAGATGGTGTGCTTGGCGATTAAATGAACCTCTAAACTCAAAGTTATTTCTTTCTCCAGCCGGTTGCTTCGATGCGTTTGAATTCTGCGTGGATGTCTTCCCCTTCGTAGAAAGAAAACCAGCCGACCAGATGTTTGGTTTCGCCAGGCTTGGCATCTGGAAATTTGGGATCTGAGTGCAGGCAAGGACATTTTGCGTTACCCCAAGGGCGATGTACCGGATCCCAGGCTGTGATCACCCATCTTTTGCCATCTTCAGATTTGCAAGCAGCATAAGGGGATTCGATGATTTTGTTTTCATTAGTGAGCTGAGCAAAATCAGGAGCCCCTTTCAGCATGACACAGTTTTGCACACGCATATCAGTTAATATTTTATCGGTGCCGTTTTTCAACCACATCTTCATCAGAACCGAATCTTTTCGAGGTTCAACCGTTGTACCAAAAGCAATGCCGTTGGGAAGCGTTCGGTGCATTTCGAACGTGCCATCAGAATGACGCTCCCACTCCAGCGGCTTCATATCAATGCCTTGCTTGGTCCAAATGGTATCAACATGCGTGTGTGCCAAATATGTTAAACCCAGGTTTGACCAAATCGCTTCAGGGACATCGACAACAAAATAATCAGAATTATTCCAGGGAGCAAACAGACTGACCTTGGTTTCTTGTTGCGGCCTGACTGCTCCTTCCATAAAACCAATTCTCGGATGTCGTCCTCCCGGATAAGGTAGCACAATTAAAGAATCTCCGGCCTTGCGTTTGGGGCGATTCTCGGCAGTGATATTGAACTTTTTGAGAGCAGATTGAATCGCTGATTTTTCCAATCCGGTGGCTGCTTTAATTTCATCAAGATTGTATTGATGATACCAAACCATATTCTGCAACCAGTATTCCAAATCCTGATCATCAACTGAACTGCGATAGTTTGTCGGATCATCCTGAGCAAATAACAACTGCCCACCAACAGATAAACTGAACAGCATCGCTGCGAACACAATCCGATACAGGGAAATTATTTCACGTAACTTCATCATGAAACCTCTCTCAGAACGAGGTGATTAATTTGATGCCAGGTAATACAAAGAGATTCGCATACTGCATTTACGCTTCAACAATATCATCCTTCAGACTCAAGACAAATGCAACGACATCGTCACATTCTTGTTGCGGGACTTCCAAGGCTTGCATGGTTGCCTCTGCATGACCAAGAAACACTTCCCAATCGCTTTCACTGATTTTCATGCCTTTGTGCGTCGTCAGCATATCTCGTCCGGTGTAGTACACCGGGCCGCCAGCATTGGCACATAAAAAACCGATCAGCAACTGCTTCTCTCTGGCAATTCCATCGTCGCCCCGATTCTCCCAGAATCGTCCCAACTGAGAATCGCCCTGCAATCGAGGCAGCAAGTCACTAGCAAAAGCCGTGATACCATCGTATCCACCCAAACGCTGATAAAGTGATTCCTGATTCATTTCAAATTCCTTTTTGTGTTTCTAAGCATGTTGTCGCATTCAAATTATTGTAGCTGTATCACAGCACTGATGATTCTAGCCATCTCGTTGTGCCCTTGCTGCGATAGATGAAGCCCATCAAGAGTTCCTGTAAACAACGGTCAGAAAACGTAGCGCCGAGCGGGCAGAAAGTGTAGCGCTGGTTGCGGGGAGATTCCTGCGAAGGTGGCTGTGGTTCGCAAGAAAGGTGAATCCTTTTCTTACTTCGTCTTGATT
>JAESQE010000200.1 GCA_016765335.1 Planctomycetaceae bacterium | reverse complement strand
GCCGAACCATTGTCAATTCGAGAGGGCGAAGTTCCTGCAAAGCCTGGTTTTAATTCCGTTTTGCAAGATCAACAAAGACCAGGTGTGAGGGATTGCCAACCGGTGCGTAGTGATTAGTAAATCGAAGCCCGCCTGTTTTGTGATTCACTTCGAACACGGCAACACTGTCAGCTCGCTGATTGCAACAATACAGAAACTGACCAGTCGGATCAAAGCTGAAGCTGCGTGGGTAATTTCCTCGGGTCCATTCTTCAGTAACGTATGTCAATTTACCATCCGGCCCAACGGAAAAGATACCAATACTGTCGTGCAGACGGTTCCCTGCGTAGACAAATTTTCCATCGGCAGAAACGAGGATCTCAGAGCAGAAATTACTCCCCGTAAACCCGGGAGGCAAAGTAGAGATCGTTTGACGGGCGGACAATAGACCCTTTTTTGCATCATAATCGAACAAGACAAGATTCGAGCCTTCTTCCTGGATCGAGTAGAACCAGCGACCGTTGGGGTGAAAATGAAAATGTCGCGGACCATCTCCCGCTGGCAGCGAAATTGATGGCGGATTGTTCGCTGTCAATGTCCCGGTTTTATCGTTGAACTTCCAGACAAAGATTTTATCCAGCCCCAGGTCAACATGCAGCACAAAACGCCCCGAGGGATCGGACTGAATCATATGAGCGTGAGTCCAATCATGCCCACTAAAGGCAAAACTCCCCACAGGAGCATTTGTCGCAACAGTAGGACCAATTTTGCCAACATCGGTCTTAACATCTGAAGCCTGCCCCAGTCGACCGTCAGGCAGAATTGGAAATACCGAAACCGAACCGCCAAAATAATTCGCCACCAACAAGAACCGACCTGAAGGATGAATGCTCGCATAGGTCGGGCCAGCTCCACCAGAGTGAACCGTGTTAAGCATGGTCAATTTTCCAGATGACCGGTCAATAGAAAAGGAACTGACGGTGCCTTGCTTGTCGTCCCCTGCCCGATCCGTTTCATTGGTAGAATATAGCCGGGTTCCGCTGGCGTTGACCGCCAGGCAACTTGGGCTGGTGCCCATCTGTTGAATACCGATCTGCTTCATTGCGCCGGTTTCCCGATTGACTTGAAAAAGATGGATGCCTCGCCCATTGCCTGGAGGCAGATCCACTTGTGTATCCAACATATCTTCAAGAGGCGAACTGAAAGTACCGACATAAGCAATCAACGGTTTGCCTGCCCCCTTGGTTTCCGCCTGAAGCAATCCAGAGACAAAAGGAATTGCCCCTGCCATCGCAACAGAAGTTTTAATAAACGAACGTCGAGAACCGTTGAGTTGAGTCATCACAAATTACAATCTATATAATCAATCAAAGGAAAGAAGCTATGGGAATTCATATTCAACAGAGGAGTTTCAAGCATCAGTTAAACGACATATCCTCATTGATTACCCTATATTTGGTCGTCTCGAATTGCAACTCGCAGGGCAAGTATTTCAAGCTGCCTGCCATTTAACGATTGTTAGACGATTACATTTCTTTTAACACTGAAATCAACTGTTCGACATCCTGCTGATTCGTGTAAGCGTGCGGGCTGATACGCAGATGGCCGTTTCGGGCGTTGAGGATGACGTTTTGTTTTTTCGCTTTCTGTTTGACCGAAACGGAATCTTGTCCAGGTAAATCAAATGAAACAATACCAGACCACTGCCCGTGTTCCGAACTACTATGCACGACCGCATCTATCATTCGTAATTGTTCAGTTGCAGTCTCAACAATATCTCGTAGCGAATTCGAGATTCGTTCTATCCCCTGATCAAGCATCACTTCCAAGCTCGCGCCCAAGCCAGCCAGACCAACCATGTTAAAAGATCCCCCTTCGAATCTAGCTGCAGTAGGACGCAAATCCAAACATTCGTGCTGAAATTCTCCCGCAGTCGCTACGCTATTCCACCCGATACCCATCGGCTTAAGTAGATCAAGATGTTCTCTCTTTAGGTAAAAAATCCCAGCCCCTTCTGGACCGAGTAACCACTTGTGACCATCTGCAGAGAGAAAATCAATAGGCGACTGTTTCACATCCAAAGGAAAAACTCCCAGCCCCTGAATGGCATCCACTAACAGCAAAGCCCCTTTTTTGTGAACGATATCAGCCAGCTGATCAAGATCGACACGAAACCCGTGCGAATACCCCACCCAGGAGCATGTGACAATCCGCGTGTTGGCATCACAGGCATCACTAATTTTATCCAAATCAATTCTGTGATCAGGCATGGGCACACGCCTGACTTCTACCCCCTGGGATTCCAGCATCAACCAGGGATAAAGATTTGAAGGAAACTCACCGGCAGGAATGACAACATTATCTCCTGCTTTCCAAGGGTACCCCTCTGCAACCAGATTGATGCCTTGAGTCGTACTATGTATCAATGCGATTTCTTCGCGATCTGCATTAATCAATCGAGCAGCCAGCCTGCGAGTTTTTTCAACGGATGTTCGCCAACGATTCCAGTGAGTAGAGCCAAAGCGTCCCACATCATCAGCCCAATCAACAATCGCTTGATGAGCAGCAACCGTCAGTGGCGCAACTGAAGCATGATCAAAATAAGCAAGCCCTGGTTCCAGAGACATGCACTCACGAAAAGAGGTACTCATAAAATCCTCATCCAAAACACTTCATACTAACTTTGATTCACCGAGAAGCTTGCTGGATCGCTTGTTCGATTTGACTGGAGACGTATTCAACAAATTCAGCTTCACGACCACGCTTACACAATTCTTCAACTTTTCCGGGGTCAAGTGGCGAGCCGTATGCACTGAGATAGTTGCAGGGTAGATTAAAAATGATCCACGAGGCATTGCCCGGTACGCACCACGAATCCCAACCGGGATGATTGGCAATTTACTCCGCCTGGCCAACGCAATGAACCCCGGTTTTAATTCGCCCAGTCCGCCATCACGTGTCCGTGTTCCTTCGGGGAAGATACCGACCAAATAACCTTGTTTCAATCGATTAATCGACAGACGCAGACTTTCGGTTCCCGCAGCCTTTTGATTGATCGGCATGACATACATATTTCGAAGAATCCAACCAATCACTGGTANTTGAAACAGAGTATCTCTTGCAAGATAACTGACCGGTCGTTTGAGGGATAAACCAATAATTGCAGGATCAAGAAAACTTTGATGGTTCGATAAGAACAAGGCACCACTATCCTGAGGAAGGTTTTCGTGCCCGGTGGCTCGATATCGAAACCATAAAACAAAAAGCACCTGAAAGATGCATTGTATCGCCCGCCACAAATAGTGTCTGCGGAATCCGATCAATCGCCCATCGGGTGCCTGATCGGCAACAGGTTCGGAAGTACTGGTTGATTCGGACATATTTAAAGGATTTGTATAACTCAGAAATTGATGATTGCGTGGATGCACAGTGGATGAAAAATTGTAGACAATTTACCGCAGACTTACAGTGACAAGCAATGAACTTTCTTCAGCAAACTAAATTCAAGCAATCGCAACAGGTCGTAAAATAATTGATACCACCCTTACAATGCCATCAACGCGTAAAAACTGACCAATGTACACAATCGTTGATATGAGTAGATTCTGCTGCAACAGCGGGCTGGATTTACTACTTGAAAGGAATCCTGGTGCAATGCCCCTACCCCTAATTTAGCATCCAAGGGAATCTAAATTCTGACAGTACATAATTATCATAACAGGCAAGAGCCTGCTACAAATTCCAAATCAGGAAATAAGAAAATGAAATGGCAGACCAAGGCGTACATTTTACGTCAGTTAAGCCAATTGCCGATGGGAAAACAACTCTACCTTCTGCTACAGAAGATGGCTGGGTCTAATCGCCCGCTGCCTAATCGAGACTTCGCTCGCATCAATGAGTTACTGGACATGATCCAGCAGGCAGGGCAAACAGCTCAGCAAGCAACATTCTTCGAAATCGGATCGGGCTGGCACCCCTACGCACCATTGGGATGTTATCTAGCCGGAGCGGAAAAGATCATCACCGTTGATGTGAACCCCTGGATGACGTTGAAATCCGCCAAACAATGTATTGCAGCTGCAAAAGATCATCTGCCTGAAATGGCTCATTTAATGGGAATCAAAGAATCACTCATTACAAAACGCTACCAGAAAATAGATCAAAACGCACTCCGATTAGATCTATTACTCAAATCGATGAACACCGAATACCGATACCCAGCCGATGCCAGCGATACGAAACAGGAAGACCACAGTATCGACTTCGTTATTAGTTCAAATGTTTTGGAACACATACCACTCCAGATATTGAAATCAATCTCAACCGAATCGATGCGAATTCTCAAACCAGGGGGACTTGCGGTCCATCGATTCAACCCGGGGGATCATTATGCAAATCATGATCAATCAATCACAACTGCTAATTTCCTGCAATACCCCGAGCAAGACTGGAAACCTTATAACGAGAGTTTGGCATATCACAATCGCTTGCGAAGCTCGCAGTATTCTCAATTATTTAATGAAGCAGGGTTCACTTCGCTGATCGAGGAAACACATATCGACACCGATGCATTAGAAGCCTTACAGCAGAAATTCATACAACCTGACAGTATGTTTTCACAATTCTCGACGGAAGATCTGGCAACAGATTACATGTGGTACATGGGGATCAAACCAACCGCATTGAGTGAAATTGGTCAATGCGATAACATGAGAACTCCTAAGAACCAAATCGACAGCAATAAGTAAGATCAGGAAGCCTCTAAAATTGGTTCTCCCCTTATTCAATGGGGAGTTAGAGAGGGTTATTAAACTACTTTTATAATCAAACTGTCTTTAAAGAAGCCCTGGAATTCAATTTCCAGAGGTTCCCGTCAGAATATGCTCATGGAAGTTTTATGCTGGACATCTATTGGACTGATTGTTTACAGCTATCTGATTTACCCATTCATTCTGGCAATGGTTGCAAAATTCGCACCTGCCAATTCCGCTAGAAAAGTAGAGGACTTTTCCGATGAGCAGTGGCCAATGGTTTCATTGGTGATTGCAGCTTACAGAGAAGAATCCGTCATCGTTCAGCGATTACATAACGCCTTACAACTCGACTATCCAGCCGACAGAATAGAAATTATTATCGGAGTAGACGGGCAGGAAGACACAACAGGCGAGCTGGTCAACACGGTTCAGGATTCTCGAATTCGATTGATGCAGTTTCCGGTGCGTCGAGGTAAAGCTTCTGTTTTAAATGATTGCATTGAAGTTGCCCAAGGGGAGATCATTCTCTTTTCAGACGCCAACACTTTTTGGGATGCAGAGGCTGCAAAGACTCTGGTACGACATTTTGAAGATGCTCACGTAGGCGGTGNTTGTGGCCGCTTGTTGTTGACTGATGCCAGTACCGGCGAAAACATGGATGGTCTTTACTGGCGTTACGAAAACTGTCTCAAGCAGTGGGAAGGCAAACTGGGCGCAGTCCTGGGAGCCAACGGTGCGATCTACGCAATCCGCAAAGAGCTTTATTCGCCAATTCCTGCCCAGACCATAGTTGATGATTTTCTGATCGGGATGCGAATTCATCAACAAAAACGACGTCTACTTTATGAAAAAGAAGCCATCGCCCGTGAAGAGACTGCCCCCACAATTCATGACGAACTGCAACGCCGCACAAGAATTGGAGCGGGAGCATTTCAATCTTTAACGTGGCTTTGGCGANTGCTGCTTCCGCATTACGGCTTGGTGAGCTGGTCCTTCTGGTCGCATAAAGTTCTTCGCTGGTTCTGTCCAGCATTTATGGTCATTGCATTAATAAGTAACTTTTGGCTGGCCAATACTCTTCCGTTCAAGGCACTGTTACTATCACAGGGTTTGTTTTATGGAATCGCGGTGATTGGCAGTTTGCCACTGCCTGAGAACCGGGCAACACAAATTGCAAAAGCAGCATGGATGTTCGTCAATATGAACCTGGGCCTGGGCTTGGGATTTTTCCGCTGGCTATTCAAGACACAAAAGGGAACCTGGAAAAGAACCGAACGCTCAGAGACCGAAACGAAGCAAGAAGCCACAAAGACGAATTAGCAATTGACACCAGTGCTGCCACCGTTTTCTGATCATCGATTAAAAACCCCCTCTAACTCCCCCTTCGTAAGGGGGAGGAGGAGAACTACTTCTTAGATACTTTCATCGGCAACTAATACCGCAATGACCGACCATTCCTGGGTTTATAACGTGGTGGTTTTGGTGGTATCACTCTAGGCCTCAGGCCTTGATGATGGTGGTTCAGCATCTTTTCATATTCGCTGTGAACAATGACGCCATCCCGATTGGAATCAACTCTTCCAAATCGAATTCTCATCCACTCAGGGGCCTCACGCACACTGATGCTGATATCTTGATTGGCATCAAATCGCATAAAAAAGTGATGCACGAAATGCTCATTGGAAAAGTCCCGATCATTTCTTGCCCCACGATGCGTTACGTCTATTTCGGCGGAAGCACCAGATGCACTATGGATTCGAAATCCTGCCAGAGCTTGTCCTGCAAAACTCAAAACAATCAGGCAGCTCAAAGTAACAACCGACTTCATCGCCACCTCCTGTTTTTGCAGTATCCAATCGACATGTAATGGAACGTTATCTCTTCGGTATCAAACGTAGTACAAAATGCGATTCCACATCAAAACGATGACTTTGAATATTTCGTGGACATCTGAGGATAAAACCATGTTAAAATCGCACCAAGTTGCCATTAATGTGTCAACAGATCGTATCACCTACCACCAGACAGGAGCCTGTTCTTGTTCCAACAGAACAGCATCATAAATCTATGGCAAACAGCAAACCCCACAACAGTAGCAATGCACAAAGTCCTACGACACAGGCAAAGCGAGCCATTGTCAATTTTATCGCGGGCAGCCGCCCTCATTATCAAGATGAAGTCGTCGGATTACTGCAATCACGACTGTCGGCTGCAACTTTGACGCTGAGTATCATTCTGGGCATCTCGTTTAGTTTCAATTTATGGAATGGATTCGAATCTCTGGTGCTGTTGCGGGTTTCAGTTTTGGCAATACTTGTCAGCTGCTTTATCAGTTTGCGAATCGGACATTCTCATTCCCTGACAAGATTACGTTGTACCGAACTTATAATTTTCGGCTCTGTGCTATTACAAATCTCCACCGTGATGGCAACGATGATGATAGATTTTGCCGTCCAGGACGATGCAGCCTCAGCCATTGCGGTCAAATATTTCTTTGAGGGAGGATGGTGCCTGCTGCTTTTGATCTACGGTATTTTTATTCCAAATCAACTCAGGCGTGCTGCCGTCATCATGCTTCCCGTGTCCCTGATGCCCTTTGCTATTGTCTGGGGACTTACATGGTACTCACCTATTGTTGCCAACTGTCTCCAGGCAGACAATCTTCCCCGCCCGATTCCAATTTCCATTGTTGCAGCTTTTGTTGGTATCTATGGGAGTCATGTCATTAACACAACACGAAAAGCAGCATTCCAAGCACGTCAACTGGGACAATATCGATTGATCGAACAGATTGGAAAAGGGGGCATGGGAGAAGTTCATAAAGCCGAGCACGTGTTACTCAAACGCCCTTGTGCAATCAAACTGATCCAAGCAAAATGCGAAACTGACGCAGCTGCAATTAAACACTTTGAGAGAGAAGTCAAATCCACTGCAAAGTTAACACACTTCAATACAATTGAAATTTATGACTACGGATACACCGAACACGGGACTTTTTATTATGTCATGGAATTTCTGCCAGGCATGAACCTGGAAGAACTTGTCGATCAGTTTGGAGCACTTCGCTCGGAAAGAACCATTCATTTTCTCAAGCAAGTGTGCGGCGCCCTGGATGAAGCTCATCGCATCGGCTTGATCCATCGAGATATTAAACCTGCAAACATCTTCGCTTCTCAACGAGGCGGAATCTATGACGTAGCAAAACTGCTGGATTTCGGCCTGGTGAAAGAACAACAAACAGAAGTAGACACAACAAGCGGTCACAAAAACTCCTTTAGCGGCACCCCGCTTTATATGTCTCCCGAACAAGCTTCTTCCTATGACCAGGTCGATGCACGAGCTGACATCTACTCATTAGGCTGCGTTGCTTACTACCTTCTCACTGGAGCCCCTCCTTTTACCGAAACAAAATTATTTGAAATCATTGCTGCTCATGCCCACAAAACAGTGGTGCCTCCCTCGCAAATCAATCCTGCAATCTCATCGGACCTTGAATCTGTAGTTCTCGAATGCCTGAATAAGAAACCGATTGATCGATATCAGGATATTCCGAGCCTGCTGGATGCTTTAATGGATTGTGAATGTGCTGATCAATGGTCAGACAAAAAGGCTGCTCATTGGTGGAACCATATCTCTGCACCAGTCCATCTTCCCGCGAAGAAGAACAACTCCGAAGCTGAAGCAACAATAATCAGCAGTTCAGACTACGATACGAATCCGTAAACAAAAGATCCAAAATAAATTGAATGACGATGAGTTTTCTTAAGCAACAGAATAAGCGTTCCTGACTACCAATTGTCTCTTCGATGATTCAAGGCCTGCAAGTTATTGAATGCCAATAGCCCAAACAGAATTGCAGGGTAACGCATACCGAACTGCAAGAAGAGGACAGCCATTCCAATCCCAACTGCAATGCTGATCCGCATGGCCCAGACTTCCCCATCTCGTCGAAACAGAAGCAGAACATCTCTACAAACTTGCCCGCCATCAAGTGGCAACACAGGCAGAAGGTTTATAATCCCCCAATACAAATTGATGGTAGTCAGAAACCAAAAGAAATTATTAAGGCCGTAAGAGGTATCGATATTATTGGCTACCAGAAGAAGTTCAGTCCCAAAAACAATCCCCAAAAGACCAAACCCTGCAAACGGTCCAGCAAGAGAAATTGCGATCGACTTCCAAAGAGAATGGTGATAGCCCGGAACGTAACTGGCGTAACCGCCCATATGATGAAGCACAATGTGTGGATCATAACCAAACGCACGAGCCATCAACGCATGTCCCATCTCGTGAACGAGAATTGAAAAGAACATTGCAATAACCCACAATACAACAAGAGATGGATCTCCCAATCCCCAACCAAAAATAATTGCAATCAACCAGAAGAAGGGGCTCACCTTCACTGGAATCCCAAGCAGACTGAAATCAATATCCCAAGGGGTGGGCTGTACTTGTCCAAACATATATTTCAGAGCATTCGTTTCTGATTGACCACAATTAATTGAACACCGATCCGCAAGGTGTATCAGAACTCGCTAGTTCCCATTGGGACTGGTATGAAACCGAGCATAACCTTTACTATTGAATTGCCTCGACAAACTTTCGGGCTTGCTGTTCAATTGCATCGAAATTCTTTTCATCCAGCCAGGATTTCTTCAACAAAGAACCTCCAATACCAACTGCACAGGCACCAGCTGCAAAGAAGTCGCCAATTGTATCTAAATCGACGCCGCCCGTAGGCATCATGCGAACTTGAGGCAGCGGCCCCCGTAAATTCTTAATGTATTTAGGGCCAATTGGATCGGATGGAAATATTTTGACAATATCTGCTCCCATCTGCCAAGCTTGAATCACTTCGGTAGGAGTAAACGCGCCAGGCAACATCGGCTTGCCGTAGCGTTTTGCCATCTTGATAATTTCTGGATCAGTATGAGGCGAAACGATGAAATCTGCACCTGCCAGTATCACCAACCGAGCAGTTTCAGGATCGAGAATAGTTCCAGCCCCAACCAATATCTCATCATCCAGCTCCTCACGAGCCTGCTTCAGAATATCGATTGCACCGGGAACTGTCATCGTAATTTCTAAAGAACGGATGCCGCCGCGAACCATNGCACGAGAAGCTTCAACGAGCAATTCTCCAGAATCCGCACGCAATATAGCCACCAATTTGTCATCAAGTAGACGATTCAACAATTCCTGATGAGATTTCATTCGTTTCCCTTTTGCTCTTCTGAAGCCTATTTCCTCACTGTTTTTATGCAAATACCAGATTAATACACAACCAGTGAGCGTTCATATTTTATCGGTTAAGCAGGGATAATAACCGATCCGACCGTTTGATGCACCGATCAGATATGATTCGGGTGAGTTACCTAGATCTGTTTCTCTTTTTTCTGTCCTAATTCACCCAGACCTCGGAAGATCACAAAGAATGTGGGCACAAACAACAGAGAGANCAGAGTTGCTGCNCACATCCCGCCCACCACTGCATTTCCTACCGCCTGGCGACTCGCTGCGCCTGCACCGGTAGCAAATATCAATGGTAGGAATCCTAAAATTGATGAAATGGCAGTCATCTGGATGGCTCGAAAACGTAACCGGGCAGCATTCACAGCTGCCTCTCGAATACTTTGGCCTTGCTCCCGTTGTTCGCAAGCAAATTCAACAATCAAAATTGCATTTTTACTCGCCAAGGCAACCAAAAGCACAACACCAATTTGAGTGTAAGTATTGTTATCCATTCCTGAAAACATCAATGCGACAACAACACCAAGCACAGCCAGGGGAACAACCGCAATCACAGCTGCGGGCATCGTCCAACTTTCATACTGTGCAGACAATACCAGAAAGACAAACACAATCGCGATTGCAAAAATTCCATAAGGAGACCCAGCTGCCTTTTCCTGATAAGACATCCCAGTCCATTCGTACCCCATCGAGGCCGGCAGAGTCGTCAATGCCATATTTTCCATCAACTGTAACGCATCACCAGAACTTTTTCCCGGAGCAGCTTCTCCGTTAATCGATGCCGTCGGGTAAAGATTATACCGCACAATCGATTGAGGCCCAAAAGAGTCAGCAACAGTCGTGAATGTCCCCATCGGAATCATTTTACCTTGACGATTACGAACATGTAATTGCTGAATATCCTCAGCTGAAACACGATACTGATGATCCGCTTGCACACGAACCTGGTATGTTCTTCCGAATGCATTAAAATCATTGACATAAGTAGATCCAAGATAAGCCTGCAAAGTGCCAAAAACATCATTCAGTGGAACATCAAGAGTTTTTACTTTTGTCCGATCAATATCAGCAAACAATTGAGGTACATTCGCACGGAATGTTGTCGATAAAGCAGTCAATCCAGATTGTGCATTTCCACCTGCAACCATTCCACTAGTCATTGCCTCTAATTCATTCAAGCCGATACTGCCGCGATCCTGAATTTGCATCTGAAATCCACCTGCATTCCCTAATCCATCAATCGGTGGCGGAATGAACGCAATCGCAACGGCAGACTGAATGACTGACAGTTCCTTTCTCAAATGAGCAACAATCGCATCCTGCTGTTCGTTGGGCTTTGTCCGCTCGTCCCAGGGTTTGTAGATCACAATCGCCATCGCAGTATTTGATGAACTGGTTCCACTCAATAACGAGTAACCGCTAATCGTTAACCAGTTCTCGACGCCCGCGGTATTTCGGATCACTTCATCGACCTGATCCATCACCGCATTGGTTCTTTCTAACGAAGACGCATCGGGCAGTTGCACGTTCAAAAAACAGTATCCCTGATCCTCAGTTGGCAAAAAACCTGTAGGCAACGAACCGAATCCCCAACCGGTAAGAAACACCAATCCAAAAAACACAACCAGCACCATCGCCACTCGACGAACCAACACATGAATGATGGAGGAATAAACCCCGGTGGTAAAATCAAACGCCCGGTTGAATCCACGGAAAAAGAAGTTCTTTTTCTCGGCAGCCGGTCGCATGAAAATCGCACACAAAGCCGGGCTTAATGTCAGCGCATTAATGGTGCTGATCATTACTGCTCCGGATATTGTTAACGCAAATTGTCGATACAACTGCCCGGTAATCCCTCCCATAAACGCAGTCGGCACGAATACAGCCAGCAACACCAGCGTTGTCGCAATCACAGGCGCAGTCACCTCTTCCATTGCTTTGATTGCTGCGTCACGAGAATTCAAACCGGTTGCAATATGCCGGGCTGTGTTTTCAACAACGACAATCGCATCGTCCACCACAATTCCAATCGCTAAAATTACTCCGAATAAAGTAATCATATTGATCGAAAAGCCGATACTCGACATCACTGCAAATGTACCAATCAACGATACCGGAATTGCTGCACAAGGCACCAAAGTCGTACGCCAATCCTGCAGGAAGATAAAGATGACCAACACGACTAACCCAATTGCCTGAAACAGCGTTGTATACACTTCTTCAATTGATGCTGTCACAAAGGCAGTCGAATCAAACGGAATGCTGTACTTGACACCTTCAGGAAATGTTCTGCTCAACTCTTCCAGTTTTGCCCTGACCCCATTGGCAACATCTAAAGCATTGGCGCCAGGCAACTGATAGATTGAAATTGAAGTGCTTTGTTTTCCCCGAAACCTAGATCCGTATTTGTATTCCTTGGCACCAAGCTCAACCCTCGCCACATCTTTCACTCGTGTGATGCGTCCTCCAGCAGCCGTTTTAATAATCAAATCTTCAAACTGCTCAATACTTGCAA
>JAESQE010000199.1 GCA_016765335.1 Planctomycetaceae bacterium | reverse complement strand
TAAAATAAGAATCACCTGAAATTTCTCTGTGACCTCCGTGGTTAATTTTTTTCTTCCTATTTGGTACCGGCTACCGTTTGATTCTCTAAGTGATATTTAATGGTAGTTGGGCCACTACTGACTGATAACTGACTGACATGCAATAACCAAGAATCATCCATTCCGATACCCAGGAGAAACAGATGCAGAATGAAATCATTGATGCTTTGGCAGAAAAAGTACCTGCTGTCATGCGTTGGGCAGGGAGCATCGCACGTGAACTTCGTCAACACAATATTGCAGTGACGGGTAAGACCTCGGGAAGCGTTTTTACTGATGCACTCACATTGGCAGATTTAACCGTGCAAGATTTACTCGTGAATGCAATGCGAGATCTTGATCCACTGTTTCTCAAATGCAAAATTGAAGCCGAAGAAACCACTGGAGACTTAAATCGTTTTGCTGAATCGGCCGACTTGACCATTTCTCTGGACCCGATTGATGGGACCAAACAGTTTCGGGATCAAACAGGCAACGGTTACAGCGTGATGCTGCATTTGCGAAATGCAACGGACGTACTTTACTCACTGATTTATTTACCAGAACAAGGCCCAAGCGGCGGATGGGTCGAAGTTCGAGAGGGCCTCATTCGTTGTGGTGCAGACAACTATGCTTGCGATGCCAGAGAAGCTCTGAATTCTCTTGAGCCTGTCAGCCCTGAAGCTCGTCCGGATTCTCCCAACATCTATCTGATCGGTTTTCAGGATCGTGATCCGATTTGTGCCGAAATGGTGACAAAAATCGGGCTTAAAGGTTTTGCACCCGATGACATGCCGGACAGCATTTACCCACTACTTGGCAGTGGTGAATTCGGAGGCTCGCTGATTCATTCTCCCAACATCTACGATTTCCCGGTCTCTCTGCACATCGCGAGGCAACTTGGCGGAGATGCCATTTGGGTTCATAATAGCGAGCCGGTGCACTTCAAAGAAACCTGGATGGACGACCGAGCGGACATGCTGCGTCTGCCCGGAATTGTCGCCTGTTCTGCCAATCGGGAAACCTTGAAGAAATTGGCTCAGTTAGCCAAAAACTGGAACACCAATCGCTACGACACCTGATGTTTACTCATCAACAAACCTCTGAAAATTGGTTCTCCCCCTTACGAAGGGGGTTTAATCTGCTGTTAATGCTCAAGCGGATCTGCATATGACACTCAGGAGCTGCCGGTTCGACCCACGAAGCGGTTGACCCTGAAAGAGCCTGTGCTTAGAGTGACCTTACTGCGTATTCAAATCGAGGGTTTTCATACCAAACTCAATGAAAACCTACGATGGAAGAATAAATACGCGAATGCGTATCTCAAATGGAATATAGATCTCAGGTAATAATCGATGACACAAAAGCAGTCTGGGCCAGAAAATAATACTCCCAATCAACCCAATGACACTTCTGATTCGAAGGGTTCCAAGAAGAACGAGAAAAAAAAGACAAGCACCGCTTTCTGGGTGTTATTGATCGGCGGTGTGCTGGTTGCTGTGATACTTACCAGTTTCGCCAGCGACATGAGCAGCGAGTCCATGAAGCTGAGTGAATTTAAGTCCAAGCTTTCTTCTGGAAAGTTTGATTCTAAGAATGTCCACGAAGTTGTCTTCAAAATTACTTCCATTACATTTCAGAATATGTCGAAGCAAGAGGTGCTTGATCAGGCAGATGCAAAAAAGAAGAGCGACAAAAAAGACACATCCCACGATCAGGCCGATGCCTCCAATGCATCCAAAGAANTTCAGGGATATCGTATTAACACAGTGGGTATCCCCNGCCAGACTTTGGCTTCGTTAATGGAAGATTTAGAATCTCGTCAAATCGATTACAGCGGTTCTCCCCCTCCGGCTGAAATAGAATCGATGTTGTACTTGTTGATGCTTGTCATATTTGTGTTGTTCTTCATCATGATGTTTCGCAGAATGGGCGGAGCCGGCGGTGCGATGGCGTTTGGTCGCAGCCGAGGCAAATTGGTATCAGAAGACGATCCGAAAACAACTTTCAATGATATTGCAGGCATCGATGAAGCCGTCTGTGAGTTGCGAGAAATTGTTGAATTTCTCAAAACCCCCGCCAAGTATCAGGCACTGGGTGCGAGAATTCCTCGTGGAGTGCTTTTGGTTGGCCCTCCCGGGACAGGAAAAACGTTGCTGGCCAAAGCCGTTGCAGGCGAAGCCGGTGTTCCGTTTTTTGGACTTTCTGGTTCAGATTTTGTAGAAATGTTTGTGGGCGTGGGAGCTGCCCGCGTACGAGATACTTTCAAACAAGCCACTGAGCGTGCACCCAGTATTATCTTCATTGACGAATTAGACGCCCTTGGCAAAACTCGGGGTAGCGGCATGCCGGGCGGTCATGATGAACGCGAACAAACACTCAATGCGTTGCTGGTTGAAATGGATGGTTTTTCTTCCGATCATAGCGTCATTGTGATGGGAGCCACCAACCGCCCCGAAACTTTAGATCCAGCTTTAATGCGACCTGGACGTTTTGACCGAAACGTGCTGGTTGATAATCCCGATTACAAGGGACGCGAAGCGATTTTGAAATTGCATGCTGCGAAAATCAAAATGGATGAACATGTTAATCTGCTACACATTGCCAAACTGACGCCCGGGTTTTCTGGAGCAGACCTCGCCAATCTTGCCAACGAAGCGGCGCTGCTGGCTGCTCGGAATGATCGGAAATCTGTTTCGATGGCAGAGTTTGAAGATGCGATTGAACGCGTCGTTGTTGGGCTGGAAAAAAGCAGTCGCATTATCGGCGAAGACATAAAACTGCGAGTCGCTTATCACGAATGTGGTCACGCATTGGTTGCCAGCTGTCTTCCGAATACCGATCCCGTGCATAAAATTTCCATCATCCCGCGTGGATTTGGAGCCTTGGGCTACATGTTGCAACGTCCGCAGGATGATCGTTTTCTGATCACTCAGTCGGAACTGGAAAATCGCATTTGCATGATGCTGGGCGGATTAGGTGCCGAGCGAGTCATTTACAATGAGCAATCCACCGGAGCACAAAACGATTTGGAACGTGCATCTGATACCGCTCGCCGCATGGTGACAGAATTTGGTATGAGTCCACAAATGGGGACGGTCAATTATCAGACACAAAGACGTTCGCCGTTCATGGAAGCAGGCATTGGCGGCTCTGCAAGTTATGAACATTCACAGGACACACTTCGCGAAATCGATCAGGAAGTGAAGCGGATTGTCGATGAGTGTTTGGCTACCGTGATGGAGTTACTTCAGAAATCAAAAGACGTTCTCGAACACATGACACGCGATTTGGNCGAAATGGAAGTCATGGATAGCGATCATCTGGAAACGATTTTGAAGCAATACAAAACCGGTCCACAAATCAAACCAGGAACCCAAGCAGCCACCGCAGAAACAACCCCGCAACAGCCATCAGAACCAAAAGCAGATTCTGAACAAGCAACCGACGAAGATTCAGCCACCGGAGCCTAATCAAATCGAGCCGGGGCATGCTGATTTCCTACCGAAATAACAGCAAGGTAACTTACCACAGAGACACGGAGGACGCAGAGTCCCGTAGGTGTCAGGCTCTCGCCTGACGATGAGCAGGGAGGGGCTGTCGAGCAGCTAAAAGATTCCTGGTTTTCAATAAGTGGCCATTCGTAAGCAGTCCCTGAAATGCGTCAGGCGGGAGCCTTACCTACTAGTCCAACTAGCGTTAAAGGTCAGTCATTTGAGTAGAGGCTTTTGATGTCCCGATTGGGAACAAATTAAAACGGATAGACTTTATTTTACCACAGAGACGCAGAGAACACCGAGTTAAAAAAGTAGCAGAAAAACTATCTATTTAACTCAAGAGATATACGGTCGTGGGTTTTTCTCTGCGTCTCCGTGGTTCATTTCATTTCTTCCTATTTGATTACGACTACGCTGAGTGAGACGTCAGGAAATCAAATTCAAAAATTGTTAAGCCGTCTACTATTTAACGGTAGATGCAATACTACTTCCTGCTTGAAGAACCGGCTTCGTCGTCAAGTACGGTCCCGTATCCATT
>JAESQE010000198.1 GCA_016765335.1 Planctomycetaceae bacterium | reverse complement strand
AAGAATAAACGGGGCGCTCTGCTTGTTTAGGAACAAAGTAATACATCATGCCTAAGAAACCAGCGGTTAATAAGAAACCAACTGCATTATGTCCATACCACCAGGGGGACATTTTCGCACGTGAAACCGGCGAACCAACCAATCCTTTCCAACCTTGAAGGGTTGTTCCATCAAACAACGGCGTGAATCCTTCAGGAGCCTTTGCAGCTGCTTGCTGAGAGAAACAATGGAAAGAAAGCGTTGCGATCATCGCAATCATAAGCAAAGAAATTTTGGGTCTGTTCATGTTGTTAAAATCCTCAATGGTGTCGAAATAATTGGTAAATGAATTACTCTTGCGAGAGCTTGAATCTCAGTGAAATTGTCCCTTTGTTGTCAGCGATATTCGCCCAGTCCTCTTTACATCGTACGTACAACTTACCATCCCCTTGGGCGGCGTAAGTTCCAGAAGCCCCCAGATCAAATGGTTCGCTCAGTTCGTAATCGTTAAACAGGATGCCGATCAGTTTACCTTGCGAGTCCGATTGACCATCAGCACTGAATTCTTCTGCATCTGGCTCGATGCTCCAGTCCCCGGTGGCTTCGTACTGAAATTGATCTCCTGATTTTACTTCCAAACGTGTCGCTTGCCAGCCTCTGCCTGCTTTAATTTTCGAAACGGCTGAACGTCGCCCTCGTATTTGCTGAAACTTTGTCTTCCAGTCCCAGGTGCAAAGATCTACGCGATATCCAAGATCCATATTCTTGATGAATAGTTGATGTTCGAACTCGATCTCTTTTGCCATGGTACCATAAACGGACCAGAACGAAACATTTCGCTGCTGGGTCATTAACGCCAAGCCCAGCGGCTTAAAGCGTTGTGTGTAGTTTTCGTTAAACCCAAGCAGATGGCAAATAGACCAACGCCAAGCATAATTCTGCCACGAGTCACCGGTAAATCGTGCGATGTCTACAACATCCTTTAACGGCTTCAGTTCGCTGTTTTTTAGATAACGCAGAACTTCGGGCGAACATTGCACGCTTTTGTCGTTGATATCTTTCCAGTATTGACCAATCTCCGCCATGCCCTCGCTGTACCATGTGGGACCGGTGCTTCCGAACGCATGGGCGCAGTAAGCGTGGACTGCTTCGTGCTGAGGTGTGCCGCGGTTAGCCACCGCAAACACAATCGCTTTGGATTGCCAAAGTTGACCGATGCTTCTTTTCTGAGACATGGTCAGCCCGCCGCCTCTTGTGATGCTGGCTCTTCCATCGGGATGCAACGAACCCGAGGGCCAATTCGCCAGATCTTTCACCACATACATTTCGATCACACGTGGATTCTTCTTTCCCCAATACTTGGAAATCAAACCGAGCATTGTCTCCAAGCGATCCAGCAACTCTTTGGCTTCTTCTTGTTCCAGGTCTGTCCTCAAAATGAAATTGGCAGATTTGTATTCACCAAATTTCACGTCATTGGAATCAGCAACGGGCGACCTGTTCTTTCGAGATTGTGCAAAACATTGACTGTCCAAAGGCGAAAACAGGAAACTGGCAATCAACACAATGACCAGCAAGCGACAGGTGCTCGGGTGAAATGCTAATTGTGAACTCTTTGTATTGTTTAAAAGGAGCATGAATTTATTTTGGTTAAATCTGCTTGTTTATTATCTCTGCGAAAAACATCTTGTCTTCTATTGTGGTCACCTTCGGGCCTGAATGTCAATTTCCGCACTCAATAAATCTCAGGACAACAAACATTGCATGCCAGCACATCTTTTGCGATTTCACTTTTATCACAGTTCAGTGAACGCTACCCTGCTTAAACGAAACTCCTCTCAGCAAGGAGATCGATTTTGTATTGGATACGAAAGAATCAGGTCAATGAGTCGAATTGTGACACTCGGTGAAATCATGTGCCGTTTAGCAACACCTGGGTTTAAGCGTTTTGGGCAAGCGATGCCCGGAACTCTGGAAACCACGTTTGCCGGGGCAGAAGCTTCTGTTGCTGTTTCACTTGCGTATTTAGGAGCAGAGGCTGCATTTGTCACCGCGATGCCAGTACACCCGATTGCAGAGGCCTGTATTTCGCAGCTGCGTTCTTTCGGCGTAGACACCAAGCATATTCTACGGACATCCGAAGGACGACTTGGCTTGTTCTTCCTCGAACAAGGCTCGAATCAACGACCTGCGAATGTCATTTATGATCGTGAAAATTCTTCCGTCGCGATCACTCCAGCCGAAGATTATGACTGGGATTCAATTTTCGAAGAAGCAGATTGGTTTCTCGTTTCAGGCATTACACCCGCGATATCAAAGAACGCAGCTCATCTCACAAAAGTTGCGTTGCAAGAAGCAACTTCACGCGGAGTGAAAGTTGCCTGTGACATGAACTATCGCAGCAAGCTTTGGAATTGGGATAAAGAGTTGACGCCTCGCAAGTTGGCATCACAAACGATGCGAGAACTGTTGCCTTACGTGACGTTGTTCCTGGGTGGCCTGGAAGACGCTTTGGCAATTCTTGATATTTCACCTGATGAAAACAGCGAAGATCCTCGTCTGAATGTCTCTCGAAAAATCACTCAGCTGTATCCCCAGATGACACACATCGCGATGAGCCTGCGAGAAAGTTATTCCGCTTCGCATAATTCGTTGGGGGGCATGCTCTATGTCCGCGAATCCGACAAGACGTATTATGCACCGCAAACAGAGGAGCAATACGAACCGTATCAAATCACCAACATTGTTGATCGCTTAGGAGGCGGCGACGCCTTCACAGCGGGCATGCTCTTTGCGATGGGGGACAGCCAGTTGAACGATCCACAATCAAGCATCTCATTCGCAACCGCAGCCAGCTGCCTGGCCCACAGTCTCGAAGGCGATTACAACCTAAGCACCCGAAAAGAAATCGAATCCTTAATGCACGGACAACGCAGCGGACGCGTGAATCGATGAGACTGATATTGGTAATATAATAATCACAAACAAAAAGGCATGATAAAATGCTCCCCGACATTATTGAATGGGTCTACGCAAAAGAAATCAGGCACGGGAATTCTGGGGCCATGACCTTTTCCTTTTCGCAAAACCATTCATTGCAATAAGAGATCACTCTTACATAAAGTTTTACGGCGCCCCAGCCACCCTTTCTGCATTGGAAGTTTCAAGAGGGGTGGCTGGGGCGTTATTTGGGAGTGCTTAAGTGAAAAACTGAGATTGCAAATTCAGCATCGTAAACAAAAAACCGCAATGGCCCCAGATCCTGGATCTGCAACCTCACATCCAGTCAACTGGAATACGATCAGTCGGAAGAGGCCCAGTTTTTTGTTCGAGATACCAACTGGCACTAGACCAATACCAATCCTGAGCTCGATGAGTGAAGCCTTTGCGAACAGGGTTTTCGTGAATATAGTCAATCATATTGAGTAACGTATTCTTCTCGGTAATGTTACGGTCATAGCCTCCACCAGATTGCCAAAACTTGCGTTCGGTTCGCTCACCTCGTTTTCGCTCAATCTTTTTCAGCCAGGACGGATCGTTTTCCTTAAGCCATGCAATAGCCCGCATNGCCACTGGTTCTTTTATCAGCCTGCGAATAAAAGCGATGTCGTATCTTTGATTCTTGGGGTACACAATCATGTGGACATGTTCGGGCATAAAAACCCAAGCCCAAACTTCAAAGTTTAAATTCTGGCGTGCATTTTCAATCGATTCGATAAGCCACTGGCAGGGAAGTTCCTTGGAGAGAAATGGGAAACGTTGATAGCNCGTAAATGTCAGCTCGTGCGCATCCCCTGGCTGGTTATAGTTTTTTCGGTGGCGATTGTGTTTGGGGAATTCTGGAGCCATTACCTTTTCCTGTTACTCAAAACCGTACTTTGCAATTGGCACTCATTCTTACGCAAAGTCTTACGGCGCCCCAGCCACCTTTTCTGATTCAGAAACGGAATCTCCATCCACAAGCTTCACCGTAATTTCGTATTCTTGCTGTAGGCGTTGTAAGGTGTTTAGTGGGAGGCGGCAGCGGTAGGTGGCGTCGCTGTCGTTGTAGGTTGTTTTTTCTACCTGGACCGAGCGGGCTAAGTAAGAGGAAAGCTTGCCATCTCCTGCGTGGGCTGTGATATCGACCCATTCGTAAGATTTGCTCATTCGTTCGATGACTGCTGCCTGTAATGCTTCGACACCTTCTCCAGTGACAGCTGAAACACTGATCGAATCTCGATATTTGTTACGCAGAATATCGTACCAGCTGCGATCATCAGTTTGCTCGGAACTGTGTGTTAATCCGCTGCCGGATTCAACCAATTCGTTAGGAGAAATTTCAGGTTCTTCGTCAACTAATTCATCCGTGTCTTCGCTTGAGTTTAATGCAAGCTCGGGCAAGCGATCAATTTTATTGAGTATGAGCAATGTTTCTTTATCGCCCGCTCCAATTTCTTTGAGCACTTTATCGACAGTTTCGATGTGCTGCATCGCTTCGGGGCTGCCGGCATCCACCACGTGTAATAACAAATCGGCTTGCAGTGCTTCTTCGAGTGTTGACTTAAAAGATGCAACCAGGTGATGTGGTAAATCTCGCACGAACCCGACGGTGTCGCTGAGCATAATGTCGCCACCGTTGGGGATTGACCACTTGCGAGTTTTTGTATCCAGGGTCGCAAACAACTGATCGGCGATGTAAACGTCTTCCCCGGTTAAGGCTTGCATCAATGTGCTTTTGCCTGCGTTGGTGTATCCAACCAGCGAAACCGTAAACTTTTCATTCCGAACAGCGACCAGTCGTTCGCGTCGTCGTTCCACAATTCCCAGTTTCCGTTTCA
>JAESQE010000197.1 GCA_016765335.1 Planctomycetaceae bacterium | reverse complement strand
GCATATCAATGTTTCGACATTTTATACGGGATAAAATGAGCCTCATGTAGCTGAGAATCAGCAAAAACCAATAGATTTGTAAAATCTATTCTAGATCGTGCCGTGTTTTAATGAAAAGGCCAGTCAGGCAG
The DNA here is from genome assembly GCA_016765335.1 of Planctomycetaceae bacterium. Taxonomy (GTDB): domain Bacteria; phylum Planctomycetota; class Planctomycetia; order Planctomycetales; family Planctomycetaceae; genus Rubinisphaera. The sequence goes on along the minus strand of JAESQE010000197.1, from coordinate 4,018 downwards.
TTTTTCAAAAAAATAAAGAGAACACCAACGGTCTGTTTCGTTTGAGTCTGTCTTAGAAAACCTCTATCAATTCAAATGGAGCACAGACATTCTGTGTCTGTGTCGTTTGAGCAGGCCTTAATCCAAGGTAGACAAGAATGTCTACCCTCCGATCATAATGTCTTTTTGAATCATTAGAGATCCTCTAAAGAGATCGCAGTAGTCAGAGGAAGGGGGCGCATGATCACTTCGTGGGGCGGCTCGTATTGTTAAAAAAGCCTGGCAGCTATGGAGAAGCTGCCAGGCTTTGATCGAGCCTGCTTAGTTTAGGCATGAGAGGTTAGTCAAGGCTTACAATTTCACCTCGACCGCGAGATCGGATAGATCGGTAGACAATCATGTCGATACTTTCAGAGAGAAATTTCACCGAGCCATCACACATAGCAGCTTGTAACCCTCCGGTATGAGAGCTGGCACTGCCCCAAGCTGCGCCCCATGTTGCAGAGGAGCGACCAATAAGGTAGGTAGCACTTCCTCCGCCGTAACTTTCAACATCCAAGGCAGTGACACTGGTGTGCCAGCCAGCTGTATCGGGTCTGTCGCGAGGGCCGATCCAAAGTGCTCCAGCCCAATTGCAAGCCGTTCCTCCACAATTTAGTTTTCCGCTATCATTCTTGGTGGTTCTTTCGATAACCAAGACAGTGGAACTGGTGCCATCTGTGATATCTCGAAACTTAATTTTAGAGTTGGTAAAGAATACGCCGCGTTTGTCTCGGGCAGCTGAATTTCCTGCATTAGCAGTGTAGTTACTTTTGCCAAAACTATTTTTGTCAGTGTTTCGACCATCCATCGGGTCAGAAGGACAGTTGTAAGTGCTAATTGGAACAATTGAAGAAGGAATTGCGTCTGCAACGGACCCGGTTCCATCATTGTTGCCATCCATCCAATGAAAAGCAAAACCAGCTGTCTCTCCTCCAATTCTGTCGTACAGGGGGGCTTGCTCAATCATAGGCAAAATCATTGTTCCCCATCCGAGGCCGTTGGTATCATCCATCGCCGTTGGGCCAGGTTGATTTAAGTTGGGAGTTGCATCAATGTAACTCGGGGGAAAGGTGCTGTGTACATCATGGTAATTATGTAACGCAACGCCAATTTGTTTTAAGTTATTCTTGCAAGAGCTACGGCGTGCCGCTTCGCGGGCTTGCTGAACAGCTGGCAGCAGTAAAGCAACCAGGATTGCAATGATCGCAATAACCACCAGTAGTTCGATCAGCGTAAATCCTCGCCGATTTGTAGAAATGTTTTTCATGTAAAACTCCTTGAAATTAAAAAAGTTAATGACCCGCGTAACGATATATGTACTTGTCAGATATGTGGAAACTGCATGTGGAAAATACGAAATTTACTTGGATTCCAAGTCGAAATCGAAAGGAGAGTTCTCGCCTTCTTTGACCATTGCGGTTAAGGTTGTCTCTGCATTGTATTTTGCCGGGATAGGGTCTTTATACCCAGGTCCAGGAGGAGCTTCCAAAGGAGTCTCAATCGTAACTGTATGAGAGCCGATTTCTGCTCCTTTTTTGTTGTCTCTGTAAATCAGTTCGTATTTTCCTTCGCCATCTGTTGGAGCAAAAGAAGCTTGTCCTTTTTCAGACGTAAACGTCACTGTCACATTTGCCATCGGGACCCCATCCATTTTTACTGTGCCTGTGACTAGCCCCAATTCAGGACCATCATCGGCTCCACCGCCGCAGCCGACACAAACAAATAAGGCGAATGCGCAGAATGCTACAGAAAATTTCTCTAAAGTCATTGTTGGTTTTCCCGATTTCAAATAGGTAGATTGGCAGGTATNAGTTAAGGAACTGGCCTAGGAAAGTAATTAAAGGAGGAGTATCAAGCAGACTATCAATNCATTGAGATGGGTTCAACTGATTTATTGGTATTAGTTGTGGTAAACTTGGTAATTTCCAATTCCCTTGCGGTGTGTGTTCAATGCCATGTACTCGTCACTGAATGCGAGTAGTATGTTTAGTAGTATTAAAAAAGGAGAATTCAGGTATTCCTGTTTTTATTCCGATCATATTTATGTATCCTGATGCTTGATTAGTGGTCGATGGTGTTAATACAGTGGTAGCCTCTATTTGGGGTGGTTATTTAGAACGTTTGAAATAGGATTTTGAATGATGGCTGGGTTGACGAACAGTTTTGCAAAATTGCACACGCAGTCTCATTCTTCGAGCAGCGGATTGTCGATGTTTGCACCGGGGTCAGATTTGACTCAGGTGGGGTCTCGGCGCTGGTGTTTGAAGCTTGGGCTTTCCGGCTTGGCTGGTTTGTCTGTTCCAGCGTTGTTGCAGAAACAGGCTCAGGCTTCTGCATCTGTTCAATCAAAGGTGCAGGCAAAGTCTGTCATTTTAATTTGGCTTTCTGGTGGAGCCAGTCAGTTGGATACTTGGGATTTGAAGCCACGCGCTCCCAAGGAGATTCGAGGTCCATTTTCACAAATATCGACATCAGTCAGCGGCATTAAAATTTGTGAGCATCTTCCGAAGCAGGCAGCGATGATGGATAAATTTGCCATCATTCGCTCGATGGATGCATCCGCCAGTAATCATACGCCGACAACATTCCAGGCTTGCAATCCGAAGTCTCGCAGAACAAACGACAACCGCGATGGTGGCGGCTATCCTTCGATGGGGTCTGTTGCTTCAAAATTTTGTGGCCCCAATGTCGTTGGGATGCCTGCTTATGTTGCGTTGGCTGATAGTATGGTTTCGGATATTTATGGAGCTGGAATGCTCGGGCACCGTTACGAGCCTCTTGATGGAATGAAGTCAGCAGGGAAATTTGACATGCCTCAGGGGATTCAAATTCCGCGGTTAAATGATCGTAACAACTTACGGCAAAATTTGGATCGATTGAAGCAGCAGGCAGACAGCTCTTCGGGCCTGGCATTGCAGGAACGATATGTTCAACAAGCCTACGATATGGTTCTCTCGGGTGATGTCTCTAAAGCGTTTGATTTGAATCGTGAACCTCAGGCCGTGCGTGATCAGTATGGCAATCATTCTTTCGGTAAAAAAACTTTGCTTGCTCGCCGCTTGGTTGAAGCAGGAGCAAAATTTATTACTGTCAGCGACGCCTGGGGGCATTGGGATCATCATGGTGATGAAGTTCGCTGGGGCGGGATTGTGAAAGGGCTTAAGCCGATGTTACCCGGGTTGGATCATGGCATCACAACGCTGATCAGTGATTTGGAGCAGCGGGGGCTGTTGGATTCTACATTAGTACTTGTCATGGGAGAATTTGGTCGAGGGCCGGTGATCTCGAAGACTAATGGTCGCGGTCACTGGACGCCGGTGATGTCAATGCTTGCAGCTGGAGGCGGAGTGCAGGGCGGTCAGGTGATTGGAGCAACTGATCGCAGAGGAGCCGCAATCGCTGAACGTCGTTTGGGGCCAGGCGATCTTGCAGCGACCGTTTTCAAGAAGCTCGGTCTTGATCCTTATAGCCATTGGATGACACCCAGCGGACGTCCCACGCCATTGGTGGATGGTCCAGCTTCGCCAATTGAAGAACTCTGCTAAACGTAAATCTTCAACACTGATTCTGAATGATCGCTGAGTACTTGCAGGAATCTGAAAAACTTTTTTGGAACTAGGAGTCTGTCCGGAAACGGTATGACCGGGCCGGTATCTTGAGGGTGAGAATGTTAATCATTTACTGATCTTGGCTGTGTCTAATCAACTTTGTCAGCATGAGTAGAGAATAGGGGGGGGCTGTGAGCGATGCGAAGACTGGTTCGCTGAAAATAGAACGCATTATCCCTCCAAAATGCCTCGCTCAGTTTGTTGCAAACGCACCGCTCCTGAACAACTTCAACAGGTTGTGAGTGAGGCAAACGAGTTTCCATTCCCCCTTCATGTTCTCAAGGCTCCGCCTTGTCGTTACCCACATCTCAAATAGTTCATTGAATGCAAAATTCACAAAAACAAGTTGGTTTTCCATTTCTCACCGGGCCAAAGGCCCAGTAATTTAC
>JAESQE010000196.1 GCA_016765335.1 Planctomycetaceae bacterium | reverse complement strand
AATGACCCAAGTGAGGGGTTCAGGCATTTTCGCCAACATAATTCGAAGTGCACTTTTGAGACGAATTCCAGAGATGAACAAATTGATCGGCTCATCTGTTGAAATTCCTGCATCTTCCTAAGCGATCTCATCGGGAAGAATTGTGATATTATGCAACTCACCAATCAAATCCAATGCGTCAATTAATGGTGTATCAACAAACTGAAGTTCGGTTTCTTCATCCAAGGCAGCTCGAATTCTACGTTCTGAAGGGCTGTCCTTTTTCAAGTCTGTAGAAGCCCATTTCCTTCGGCCTTCGGTCAATGCCTTCCACACAGGTGCTGGCGGATAGCGAACAGGAGGTTCATCCGGAAACGCGACATGTGAAAATTCAACTTCTGAAAGAGTTTCCAAGAATCGATCTGCTCGCAGCAGGCGAAGATAGCGAGAATCTTCCAGTTGCTTGGCTGCGACCGATACAATACGGTTAGCTAAGGCTGTTCCACTTGATGGAGCCAAATCGACAGCAGCCTTGGCGACCTCCAAGCCTTCTTCATAGGCAGCAGAGTTACCATGCCGACCATCTTCGAGCAAAGCTCGTGTTTGATCAATTAATTGTTCCAGTCGTTCTTCTTCAAGGCTCATATCTGAAATAACTCGAGCACGAGCTTCCACCTCAGCAAGTTGCCGTGCGTATCGGACACGATCATTGTCGCTCTTCTCTTTACGAGCACGAACTTCCAGAATGACATTCCCAACTTTACGTTGAAGGTTGTTTCGGATTTCAGGATCAATATCACTTGCATTGCGAACTGTTCCCTGAATCCCTTTAAGGACAGATAAAGCAGCATTAGGATCTAGCTCTGTCATTAAACGAGCATCCTGAACCGCTCGGTCAACCTGCAAACTTAACTTTTCACCAGCGACTTTTCTTAAATTCTTAGTTCGTTGAATCAAGTCTTCTTCTACATCAGAAGGTGCATCCGTGCGAGATTTTTCAAGCTCGTCCAACTCGGTCACAATCGCAGGCGCCTTGGCATCTTTGGGCTGAAACAGGGCGACTTGATGAACCGCAACCAATTTGCTGGCAGCTACATTGGAAGGATCGAATTGCAGCAACGCCCTGGAGACCTGAATCGTCTGGTCAGAGTTCCCCTGATCAGCAGCTCGATTCGCTTGCACCAGCATCGCAGAAACCCGTTGTTCAAATTGCTCGACTGCAACTTTTAGCACAGTTTGCCCCGCTGTTGGTACACTCAATCCGTTATCTTGACTGGCTCGCAAATACATCGCTCGTAAGGCAACATGCCCTTTGGGAGAATTTGAGAAATCCNAAGAAACAGAAGCCGTATGATCTGCATCACTCAGCGATAAAACGGCCTGTTTTTGATTATTCTTAATCTCAGCCAGGTAAATCGTTGCTCGGTCAGCACGAACAGGAAGAGCAACAGCAGGTAGAACTTCAACGTTTTGGGAAACGTTTAATTCACGAGGATACCAGACTTTTTCACTGAGAAGCTTCACAAGTTGATCAGCAGTTTTTTTTGTTGAGGCTTGTGAACCATCCTGAAGAATTGCTCCACCGCTTCTCAACGCTAAAATCCCAAGCAGTTGCATATCGGTTTGAGTACCAATTGCATAGCTGTTAATTGGGGTCTGACTTTGTGAGAAGTTCTTAACCAGTTGTGTCAGTTTTTTAGGAGAAATCAAGCGAGCTGCACTGTATCCGTCCCCGATGTAAAGTACCGCGGAACTGCGAGCAGAATCAAAAGCCTGCAATCCATTTTCCAAGGCAGAGGAAAGATTGGTAGACCCAGCTGGGATTCGATTTTGCAACTTCGTTTGCACTTTTGCAANGTTCTTTGAGGTCAAAGAGACAAAGCCATCAGTAAGTTGAGTCTGTTCGACATCAACTGCCCAAACTGCAACTTTTGTATTCGAAGAAAGTTGCTTCAACAGAGAGGTAACAACTTCCAGAGACTGTTGGCGAAATTCGCCCACTTGACTGGCTGAAGTATCAACCATAATCAGGAGTTGCTGCGGTGTTGCGTTTTGCTTGGAAGCCTCGGCTTTTAACCGAACACTCAAAGCTGCATAGTCACGGCCCTCAGGAGTTTGATAGATTTCAGTTTGCCCTGATAACGGCAGCTCTGCTGCCCGGACATTCTGATTTGCAGGAATTGCGATACTTACTAAAGCAAACGCTGCCAGCCAATGTGTAGTTCGAATCATCGTGTTGCATCTCCCGAGTCGGGTTATTTATGCGCGGTTGATATTACAGACCGTAAATGATTTACGGAGATTTGTAACCGGATTGTATCCTGAATTTCGACCCTCTTAGTAGCTTTTTCTCGTAAAAAAGGCTCTTGAGAGCAGATTTCCTTGGAATCTCCGCCAAGAACCGTCATGGGGAGAACAGCCAGTAGGGACCGCTTCATAAGAGAGTTCGGTAAATTCAGGATAACCGTTAACTCCAGTCATTTCTTCCCTCCAAGTCAGCAACTTTCAGGGAAATCACTGATTCTACATCAATCCAGCACGAGCTGATTGTGCCGAACGAAACGATTGTGCCGATATTAACATCAAAGAAGAACACTGCTGATTTGAACCATTATCACCGACTCGTTTCACAACAGGCCCACAGAGATGCTGACTCTATTTGCCCCGGAAATTGGCACTCAATCAGAAAAAAAGCCCAGAAGCTGGGGACTTACAGCCATCTTGCTACTCTCAACCACGTTTTTGTACAGTTGGGAAATCTATAATCAAGCATCACACACAAACGTGATAAACAACCAGGCAAAAACAAATACCACCCCCATTGCTGCGACACAGGGTTATCCCCCACCACATTTTGAATCCAAGTATTGGTACGCCTGGCAGCCTCCCAAGCAAGAACTTTCGCAAGTCTCTGATCCTAAAATCCGAGACAAACACGAAAAGATGGACACTCATACCGTTACGTTGCCAGTCTTGCCTCCCGGAAAATATCTTTTAGTTATTGGATCTTTTGGTGACTCAGAACAAAAATATCCAGTGGAAATTAGCACAGAGGCCTCGCCAACAAGTANAATCTCATTTGCGAAAAACGCTACTGTCTTTCCCCAACACCACTCAGTCTTCGCAGCAAAACGCCAATCATCAAATGATTGGCATCAGCTACAAAAAATTTCTGAGCATCGATTTCAACATTCAAGCTCCTTTAAAAATACAACACCGAGAAATACAACACCGAGTAATTCGCAAGAAGCAATCAAGCAAATTTCGTTTGAGCAATTTTATTTTCCATCTCAAAAGAACTCCGTTGAAAACCGTCGGTTTGTGCTGCCTGCATTTTCTAAGAGACCGCCTGCCAAAGCAACTCAAACGGTATCGAGCACGGTCACTTCAAGTCGATCAAGAATTGTTATCCAGTCTCAAAAGATTCACGGTCAAAGTGATCTCAACATTTGGCTCGATCAGGCATTACCTGCAAATGCCCGATATGACAAACTGGCAATGCTTCTTGCACAATCATTTAAGCAGCGAGTTGCTCCTTGGTACCGCTTGCACCTACGTGACCTCCAACCTCAACCGGTGCAGTTGGTGATCACGCCTTATCTGGAAAACTTTGGCAGCAAAACAGAGCCTGTCAAAATGTGTGTTGCTGTATCGCAAGAAGCAGGCCCGGGTTTAATGTCTGGTCAATCGTCAAATACAATTTATGTGCACGCCAATCTTGACCAATTACTTCTTGATGACCAAAATTCTTCCATCGCGGTTGCAACTTTACTTGCTCATGAGTTACTGCATTTGTGCAGTCTTAATGCGATGCCAGATTCGGCGGACCAGGAACGGATACTCCACGAATGGATTTTTGAGGGCTGGGCACATGCCGCAGAGATGGCATGTACGGGTAGTGAATCGAATCTCACAAACCGAATCAATGTCTTCACATCAACTCCTGAACGCTCGCCGTTACGTGTTGAAAGCTCTGCCTCAATCGGACGGTACCGCAACGCAGGGGCACGAGGAGCCTCCGCATCATTCTTTTCATTCCTACGTCATACGTACCCTGAAATCACCTGGGAACAACGACTCAGATTTTCTTTGACCCCCACGGGAATCGAGCTGCTGCATCAAAAGTCACTTCCTGATTTATTTCAATCCTGGACCTGCTTCGAAGCAGAAAAGAAATTGCAGATCCATCAACACAGTCCTTGCATACTCTGTTTAACAAACCCGATTGATGCAACCAAAGCACGCTTCATGTTACAGGGCAGCACAGCAAAACCCGTTCTCATTAATCTGTCATCCCCTGAAAATGCAACTCGTCGTCACCGAAGAATTAAAATTCGAATATGCAGCGAGAGTCAACCACAGTTGACTCTCGTGAAGTACCAATAACCAAATTCTATCTCTTTGCTTTTCGATAAAAATCAATCGGTATTGGTTGCGATACCGACTTACTTGTGCGCAAAATATTGGAACCTCTTTTCCATACGACTTAAATAATTACGATTTGAGAAGCATCATGCCACTGCATCAGCAAGAAACATTCTCGATAGAGCTGGCTGAAATCACAGCCAGTGATCGCGTGAAAGAACTGGGACTGAGTCTTTCACCCAATATTAATTTCGATCAGGAAAAAGTGTTCCCCCAAATAGATGGCTGGGGCTGGAAAAGTCAGATCAAGAAAAAAGTAAAACTACTCAACAACATTGAATCCCTGCTTGAAGATTGCTTATTTGAAGGCGAGCAAGTGCTCTATATTGCCAAGGGAAATCAGTATTCCTTTGGCGAACAAGTCTTTCTTGGAATTTGGGCCAGTGCGATCAATCATACCGTGTTTGTTCTAACGAACGTGCGTCTGTTAATGTTCCGCACCAACTCAAAAGGGATTCCGAAAAAGACATTCTGGATGGTTTACTACAACCAAATTATCGTTTTCAAAGGAAATTGGCGAGGAATGCTGACACTGAAACTGAAGGATGGGCGAAAGCTCAATTTCACATCGTTCCCCAAAGCTGATCGTAAAATAATGCCTAAGGTTTTTGAAGAAATATTAGAGAACTTTCGCAAGACACAATTCGATCCTGAAGTTTCTCAATCATTAGAGAACCTTTGCAGTCATTGCCTGGATCAAGTCCCTAAAGCAGAGTTTACCTGCAATACCTGCCAATCCATTTTTTGGAGTCCTAAAGAACTTGCTTTACGCAGTCTCATTTTCCCCTCCTGGGGAGACTTCCTGATGGGGCACACGCTGATTGCATTTTTAGAACTGTTTGGAGGCATCGCCACCTGGCTTTATTTAATCGGTGCGATTTCGGTTGTCCTCTCGGGTGGCAATCCGATATTACTGGGGTCAGCCATATTCTCTATTATGATGTTTAATGGCCTCGATGCGATCATCACCTACCGCGTTGCCAGCAAAGGACTGCATCCACGGTCGGTACCAGTCGTGGAAAGTATTGCGTGACCGATCGTAGCCTTGTACTGACTTTTGAAGTTGCGTACTTTTGCTGGTTTGCTTGACGGCGACTTGAATTTCCAGGAGTAAAAGATTGTCCGCAGATGTTTCATTTTCTGACTATCTTCTGCGGATTTCAGGCATTCACTGAGGTGTTTTAGTAAATGAGCGGTCTGCTTCAATTTACCGGCGACTAGCGCCTTGCCGCTCACGATACCCGATGGAAAATGAACAGAAGGGTGGCTGGGGTACAAAAGAAATTTCAGAAGAATTGCAGCCAGCCCATGCAAAATCGACTGACCTGAAAGACTATGGTTCTGGCCCCAGAGGATGGATACTTCTGGGGCCAGAACCATTTAGTTGATGCAACCCATAACCTGCAATCGCAGCTCAAGTATAACTCAGAAATCGATTGGCACCCCAGCCACCCCTTGATCGAATCAACTGCGTAGCTCGCGAACCATAATTTCGCTCACTACCTCAAAAAATGCGTAACTTCAAAAGTACTGACAAGGGGTGAGGAAATATTCAACGCGAGAACAAGTCCGCGAATGCGTATTAATCTGAACTTTCCTCAGGAAACATCTTTTCCAATGTTACCTGAGCCTGCTCCAAATGATCCGTATTTTGCTGAATGGTTTCACGCAACAGCGGCTTCATTGGGCCATCAAGGTTTTCAGAAAGGATTTTCAGTTTCTCTGAAAGTACCCGATCAGAAGTCGCATAGTCTCCTTGCAATGTAGCGATGACTGCTCGACCAGCAAATCCACTGGGAGCCAGATTAAACTTATCTCCAGGGCCACCTTGCTCGATGAAAGTTTCGAATTTTTTCTTGGCCTCTGCAAACCGTCCCTGATTTAAATACAAAATGGCAAGTCGTTGTTCGGCTTTCCAACGTTCTGGAGTTTGTTTGAAATTTTCGATAACCGCTTGCCAGGCATCTTCATCAGTACCTAGCAACATGGCTTCGGCTAATTGTTCTCTGGCGCTACCACGTTGAGTAAAAGGCAATGCATCTATGTCAGGTAAACGAGGCCGAGCTGCATATCCAGCTGCTGCACCAAGAAGAAGCACAACAATCCCGACTGTAATAAACTGCTTAGGCTGCCAATTGACTAACAGTTTACGGCGAGGTTGTTTGATCTGTTCGGTCACAGCACCAAACTCAGAAAGGCTAATGTCTTCCTGACCGGTATGTAAAGCCTTCATGATTTGCTTGATTTCCTTAAGAAGGGTCCCGGCATCGGGATAACGTTTCTCAGGANCTTTTGCCATCATTCGCTGAACAAGTTGGGCAACGATCGGTGGAAGATCGGGACGCCTTTTTGTCAGTGGAGCAGCTTGGGAATTGACATGCTTCATTGCGATCGCGATCGCGGTCTCTCCACGAAAGGGCGGACGCCCAGCCAGAAGATGATAACAAGTCACACCAAAAGAATAGATATCGCTACGTTGATCAACCTGCTTGCCCTGCACTTGTTCGGGACTCATATATAAAGGGGTTCCCATCGTCACGCCTTCTTGAGTCAGATTCATCTTGTTATCACCCATGGTGAGTCGAGCCAAACCGAAATCTGCAATCTTCACCCCTCCTTTGCGGGTGATAAGAATATTCTCTGGCTTAATATCACGGTGCACAATCCCTGCCTGGCCCGCCTTTTGCAAAGCCGATCCAATCTGTCTGATAATGTGCAACGCCACTGATATTTCTGGCGGACCTTTTCGATTAATAAATTCCTTCAGGTTTGTTCCTTGAACGTACTCCTGAGCAATGAAGTGATATCCACCTGCGCTTCCAATCGTATAAACCTGAACGATGTTGACATGATTGAGGTTCGCAGCAGCCATCGCTTCGGTCTTAAAGCGTTCCAGGTAAATGGGGTCAGACACCAACTCTTTTTTCATTACTTTAATCGCAACACGACGCCCCAACGCGGTCTGTTCAGCAAGATAAACATTCGCCATCCCGCCTTTGCCCAGTCGTCGCAACAGGCGGAACTCGCCGAGAGTTTCTCCCGAAAGGTTCTCCTGATCCGAAGCTGCTGGCCCATCTGCGATTGTCTCCTCCTGATTCTTATTGCTCGCATGAAGGGACTCAGAAGATTCGTCATTCTCGTTCACGGGATGATCGGTCACATAAACACCTGAAAATTCTATGAAAAGGCAGTAAATAAAATCACGGTTTCATCGTTTAATAACAAGCCGAAGCTCGAACGTATCTTACACACTAATACAGACCAGAAACAAATCTGCCACTCGAATTCATCAAAGTTTCATGATGTTTACATTTTATCAAACTGACACAACAGCCGCTTAACCATCGATGGAAGATAGATCGCACGGCATCAAATCACTTCAGTACCGAGCCTGCTTCATAGCCATGCAAGGGGACATCGGGATCAGGGAAATTATCAAAATTCGGATATTGGGTCAGCAAAATATAGATAACGACCAGAATTGCCAGCAATGGGATAATCCCCAAGCCTGCAAAATAAGCCATGATTTTCCAATCACGAGAAGTGAAATCTTCGGCATGCGGATCGTGATCCCTCTGACTGGACTGCGATCCAGAATCAGGACCTGTAAAATTTGACTGTTCGTGTTCTGAGGCGTCATTCATCAAAGGTGGCTTTTTTTCGTAATATGTGATGGTAATGTTGGGCAAAACGATGCGATTCATCTCGCACATATTGTAACAATCGCAACCCGTACGAGTGACGAGAAAGTTTTTTCGGTTCGGATTGACCAGGCATGAAAATTTCTTCTTCCCGTTTAGCCAACGAGATCGTCATAGGTGGTTCGACATCGATGGCACGCATCGCTTCCAAAGCCGCGTTGAGCTGTCCTTTGCCTCCGTCAATCAACAGGATATCTGGAAACGATTCCCCCTTTTTCTGCAAAGATCGCAGTCGTCGAGAAACCACTTCCCGCATCGAAGCATAATCATCAATCCCTTTGACTGTGCGTATTTTATAACGCCTGTAGCCATGCTTGAAAGGCAACCCATCGATAAACTGCACCAGCGAAGCAACCGTTTCCCCGCCCTGTAAATGGGCAATATCCACGCCTTCAATTCTGCGTGGTAATTCGGGGAGGTTAAAGACTTTCTTAAGCCCAGCCATCCCCTTTTTGGGGTCAATATAAAAAACTTCCGGCTGCAAATGGATATCGGTATCACCGCGAAGCTCAATCGATTCGAGCGAACGTATCTGATCTCGAATCGCAGCTGCTCGCTCGAATTGTAACTCTTTTGAAGCCGCAGTCATCTCTTTTTTCAACTCACGAAACAGCTTCGTCTGGTGTCCATCCAGAAACATCCGCAGCCGTTGTATATCTTTGCGGTATGCCTCTTTGCTGATTCTTAAATTGCAAGGAGCTGTGCACTGATTAATACTGGCCAGCAAACAAGGCCGATACCATTTCCAGCGTTCATCATTCTCCTCGATATCCAGTGTGCAATTTCTAAATCGGAAGATTTTTTGCAAAACGACCATCGTCTCTCGAAGCTGCCCAGCGCTCGTGAAAGGGCCGTAAAGCTTAGTCCCTTTCGATTGCGGTGCCCGGGTGAACTCAACACGAGGGAAATCTTCGCGAGTATGAATCTCCAGATAAGGAAAAGTCTTGTCATCTTTTAAGACAGTATTAAATCGTGGCTGAATATCTTTGATCAGCCTGGCTTCAAGAAGCAAAGCGTCCACTTCGTTATCTGTAGGCAGATAATCGATATCTGCAATTACCTGAACAAGTTCCGCTGTTCGCCTTTCGGTTGCAGCAGATGCCAGGAAGTAACTCCCCGCCCGGGAACGCAGGTTCACCGCCTTGCCAACATAAATGACACGATCTTCCTTGTCTTTCATCAGGTAAACACCCGGAGTCGTCGGAAAAGTACGTACCTTCTCGCGAGGCGATAGGATTTCAGCATCGGGCTTGGAGACCTGATCTTCCTTTTCAACTCCCTCTGACCGCTCAAATTGTTTACTCTTGTTGCTCATTACCTGAATTCTACCGAATTCTAAGTCTTTGCACAGGCAATATATTTCAATCTGCTGGAGTGATCAGACCGAAACCCGATTTGCGATGAAACTCCAGATCTTTAGAGACAATGATATACCAGATACGAGATATCTTATACGCATTCGCATATTTGTTTGCGCGTTGAACATACCCTAAGGCCTTGTCAGTACAAGGCCACGAGCGAGAGCTTCGCGCAAGTATTAATTGAGCTTGGTATTACCTGCCATTCATATTGGCAGGTATTGATGAGAAGCCCTGGGTGTGATCATGTGTCCCCCTCTCGTGGGGAGTTAGGTCAGGCTTATGGCGATGTATCGGTGAAAGATTTTGAAACAGGCCTGTATTTGAAGTTGAATCTTTACTAAAGCCTGTTAGAGTTTACGGTTCGGCGAGACTGTAATTGTACAGTATCCGGATTTTTGGAATGGAGTGGGACGTTCACTCTCAATAATAATATTAATTTGTTGAAGGTTTTACTGGATGTCAATTACGAAAGAAAAGAAGCTAGAGCTGATCGGCGATTACAAACGAACCGATGGAGACACAGGTTCTCCAGATGTGCAGATTGCGGTAGCGTCACACCGAATTAAAGAGTTGACGTCTCACCTGAAAACTCACAAAAAAGATTACGCCTCTCGAAGAGGATTGCTGATGCTCGTGAGCCGTCGTCGTCGTTTGCTTGACTATGTCAGAAAAAACGATCCAGGGCGTTATGCCTCACTGATTG
>JAESQE010000657.1 GCA_016765335.1 Planctomycetaceae bacterium | reverse complement strand
AACGAAGATAAATCCTTGATGGCAAGAATAGTCATGCGTTTGCGTAACTCTATAGGCCTGGCTTCCGATACCAGCCTGCGCGAGAGCCTGGAAGATGTCATAGAACAGCATGAAACCGAAGCGGGTGATATCACACCGGAAGAGCGCTCGATGTTGCTTAACATTCTCGAGTTTGGTGATCTTCGCGTTGATGATGTCATGGTACCACGTGCTGATATTGTTGCCATTGAAGACACATCATCTCTGGAACGCATTATCTCGATTTTCCAGGAAGCGGGTCATTCCCGATTGCCGGTTTACCACGACACGCTTGATGATCCTCTAAAAAATCAACCCTGATGTCGTTTGGCACACTATAGAATTCACTTACAAGTTGAAGAAGGTCATGATCTTCAATGTTAAACGGCGCGAGCTTCTCTATAAAAAAGTAATTGATGGAAACGCCAAGAATATCAGCACAATTCTTAAGTCTTTCTGCCGATAGCCTATTCTCACCTGTTTCATATTTGTGAATTTGCTGCGCTCTAACGCCTATAAGGTCACCTAATTCCCCCTGTGACAGCCTTCTGTTTTGGCGAAGAAAGCTTAATTTTCTTCCTAAATTTGCGTTAAAGTCTATGTTTGCTGATCTGGCTTGCTCCATTTTTTTATCCGTTCATTTGGTTCACAAGCACAAGCCAAAGCTTCCAATCTCATAACTTCATAGACACATATCCCTAAAATTAGGCCAACAAGGGCATGTGCGGGTTAATGCTGAGATTATGATCGGGATTATCTGCTCACATAATAGGATTCAACCTATTGCGTATAAGTTTAGTCCATTTTTAAACCCTGACGTGAAAGTCCTTGTAATTACAGAGCTATAGCCTTCTATGGGAGAAAATAACGAATTCAAATGAGGGAGTACCATGCGCAGCACACATCTATTATTTTTAATGCTTTCACTGATACTTATTTCATTTCCAGAAACTGCATATGCACAAGCGTTATTTGATTCAGGCACTAATTTCCTTACTGCTCTGCAAAACCTTCTTACCAACACATGGGCAAGAATTATTGCCATTATCGCTGTCATTGGTCTTGGCATACTCTGGATGACAGGAAGATTGGCGTGGGGTGTGGCAGCATCAATAATTGGCGGAATTATACTTGTTTTCGGCGCCCCCGCGATCGTGGACAGTATAGCTGGCTCGCTTTAGAGAGGCAGCAAATGAATTATGAAGAAGACATAGATTTTGACCCATTATTTGTTGGTATGACCAGACCCCCAATAGTCATGGGCGTTCCAATGGAATTCTTTGGTATTAACTTTATTTTATTTGGAATAGGCATGATCGCTTTTTCCTCCTTAACAGCAAAAGCACTTTTTGTTTTGCTTGCCTGCTTACCTCTCCATGCTTTGGGGTACATCGCAACGGAGAAAGAGCCTCACTGGATGAGCATCTATCTCACAAAAATTACCAAATGTGGGCCTATCCAAAACAAGGGATTTTGGAAAACTAATAGCTATAAACCATGAGGATAAGAAATAATTTTGTTAAAAGCCATAAGAAGAAAGGATATGCAGCTTGGAAGAATCGCACAGCGTGAAGTCACTGCGGCAAGCTTCATTCCGTATTCAAGGCATTATGACGACACAACATTAAAAACCAAAACAGGATACCTTCTTAAAATTATAAAGATTGAAGGGCTTCCTTTTGAAACTGCCGATCAAGCTGATTTAAACGCCAGAAAGAACATCCGTGCAACACTATTAAGAGGCATCAGTAACTCTCGCTTTGCTATTTATCATCACACTATTCGCCGCCGCGTATCAGATAAATTAGACGGATTGTTTGAAAATGATTGGTGCCGACAACTTGATACCGCCTATCAAGAAAAACTGTCTCAAAAAAATATGTTCGTGAACGAACAATATATCACAATCGTAAGGCGCCCACCGCAAAGCAAAATTGGAATAATGGCCAATATTAGCGGTATTGTCTTTTCTTCTCTAGACCGTTCTGCAAGAGAACAAAAAGACATTGAAAACCTTAAAGCTCTGAACGAAGCCGTAAACAATATTATTTCAACACTAAAACCATATAAGCCAAGGGTTTTGAGTGTTATTGATACCGACAAAGGTGCATTTTCAGAAAACCTATCATTTCTTTCCTATTTGGTAAATTTAGAAGATAAGCAGATACGTTTGCCCGCCTGCTCTATAGCAGAATATTTACCTGAAAAACGGATTTCCTTTGGACGAGAAACTTTTGAAATGCGTGGAGCTGCATCAAGTGATGTCAAGCTAGGCGCGGTTTTATCAGTAAANGAATACGATAACTCTACCGGCCCTGGCATGTTAGATTCCTTCCTTCGCCTTCCCCATGAATTTATACTGACACAATCTTTTGGTTTTGTTGATAGACAGACCTCCCTCAGCGCCATGAACGAAGCTGAAAGGAAAATGATTGCTTCGGAACAAGGTGCAGAGAGCCTTATTATAGACATCCAAGATGCAAAAAATGACTTGTCTTCGGGGAAATCTTCATTTGGAGAACATCATATTTCACTGACTGTCTTTGCTGACGATAAAGACCAGCTTGATAAATCAATTAGTGACTCATTGAGCGCATTCACCAATATTGGCTTAATTTGCACACGTGAAGATGTAAATTTAGAGCCTGCATTTTGGGCAAATCTACCTGCTAATTTCAGCTATATTTCGAGAAGATCACTTATCTCAAACCAAAATTTCGCCAGTTTTGCCAGTCTGCATACTTTTCCAGCCGGAAGTAAAACTGAGAACCACTGGGGCAGTGCAATTACTAGGCTAGAAACAACCTCTGGCACACCATACTGGTTCAATTTTCATGAGCGTGATGTCGGAAATTTTACGGTTATCGGCCCTACTGGTACAGGGAAAACCGTTTTACTAACTTTTCTCATGGCTCAAGCACAAAGATTAAAACCACGTTCTGTATATTTCGATAAAGATCGAGGAGCTGAAATCTTTATACGAGCGATTGGCGGCGAATATACGATTGTAAGCCCCGGCAAACCTACGGGATTAAACCCACTACTATTACAAGATACGCCCAAAAACAGAGGGTTTCTAAGAGACTGGCTACAGCTTCTTGTATCTGACGATAATCATCACCGATTAACATCTAAAGAAATTGATATTATTTCGGACGCCGTAAATGCAAATTATGAAGCCCCTCCTGAAAATCGACGCCTGCGGTATTTGGCAGAGCTTCTAGCAGGTTATGGCTCAGAAAATGGCTCTTCACTTGGAGAACGCATTGCAAAATGGCACTCTAAAGGTGAACGAGCATGGTTATTTGACAGTGCCACTGACAGCTTATCGCTAGACAACAAAACTACTGGATTTGATCTAACATCAATTCTGGATGATCCAAAAGCCCGCGCGCCTTGGCTTCTTTACATTTTTCATAGAATTGACGAACTTCTTGATGGGCAAAAAACAATTATTATGCTCGATGAGGGTTGGAAGATGCTTGATGACCCCATATTTACAGCGCGCATCAAAGACTGGATGAAAACGATCCGTAAACAGAACGGCATACTCGGTTTTGCAACACAATCTGCTAGAGATGCGCTGAACTCAAAGGTTGGCGATACGATAATTGAGCAATCATTCACTCAAATCTTTTTACCCAATAATAAAGCCTCTGAAGAAGATTACTGTAAAGGCTTTGGCCTGAGCTACCAAGAGCTGATGATAATTCGTGAACTTACGCCAGAATCTCGATGTTTTTTAGTAAAACACGGAACGGATTCTGTAATCGCCAAACTTGATTTAGACAACATGGATGATTTCATCTCAGTGCTATCAGGCAGAACTGAAACTGTGAGGCTACTTGAAAAAATCATGCGCGAAACTGGAACAGACCCAGATAAATGGCTGAATACATTTTTACAAAGGAGAAAAAACCTATGAAAGCATTAAAAATTTTGACGCTCTCCGCCGCAATTTTTATTTTTCAAATTTCGGAAATAAAGGCACAAGGAATTCCTGTTTACGATGCTGCTGGCTTTGCACAACTCATTTCACAAGTGAATGCTATGGCTGATGACTACCAAAAACAAATCCAGCAGCTTGAAGAAGCAGTCAGACAATCAGACGCCATTACCGGCACACGTAACATGGGTAATGTAGCAAACGGACTATTAGAACAGCAATTACGCGAGTATCTCCCTAATACGTGGCAAAATACCATGAACATTATAAACAGCGGAAACATCCCAACCGGCGCACTTGGCACACAAAACATATATAGCAACCTCTATAATGAGTACTCCCCTCTAACCGGCTCTGACCTTATGCCATCAGATCCATCAAGCAATGTCGCTAAAGCAATAGATCGCAGAACCGACACAACCTATGCAGCCATGTCTGCAAGCGAACAAGCATACAATAATGTTCCTGTAAGAATGCAAACCTATGAAACATTATTAAACGAACTTAATAGCAGCGATGACCTAAAAACTTCCGTTGACCTTCAAGCTAGAATAGCCGCTGAAAACGGGATGGCACTTAATGAGCTGATGAGGCTGAGCGCAATTCGTATTCAACAAAATGCGTCAGTCGATAATGAAACCCTGATGAATAGCCGCAGAGCCAGCTCATTCAATATCTACGACCCTGCCCTTGCAAGAGCAGCTATGGAATTACCAAACTAAGGAGAAAAACTATGAAAAAACTACTCACTATTGCCTGCGTAATATCTGCACTTTCCCTTGGCGGCTGTGCTTCTCAATACAAAGAGAAAAAAGCCCCGTGCGGAAATGCAAAAACTGCCTCTTTATCGAGCAACCCCTGTGATCCACTACCAATCAATGTCGCTATGATTAAAACAAAAGGTACTAAAGACTCATGAGAAACAGATTCTTAATAACATCACTCGCCGCCACGCTGAGCTTAACGGCCTGCTTTGGTGAAAAGAACCCTCTTAACGAAATTTCTCCTACGATTTTAGCCAATGAAATATTTGAAATTGGAGAGGATGCAAATGATTGTATGCAGCTCTGGGACAACCCAAAAGCCGCAAGCCCTCAAGGAGTTATCTATCAAACTTGCGAGGACAGCGCTTCCAAAATCGCCATTCATTTCACAAAAGCAGGATACGGCGACATAACTGCTTACAATGTAAAATCCCTAGATAATTGGGATAATATTGAGGCCGAAGTGAAAGTCTTGAGAAAAACTAGGCGTGAAAACGTAGGAAATACAATGAAAAACGTATTTCCAGATTGGAGCAAACAGCCTTGATTGAAACGATCATCAATAATGTTGATTCAATCATACTCGCTTTCGTTCAAGGAGCGTTCGGGAGCTTGACACCTATTGTGCAAATTCTCTGGCGCCTGATGTTTATTATCTTCATAGCTGTTTTTGGCTACAAGGTCATCATTTCAGGGCGATTTGCGGTCAACGATCTTATTGTAAACACATTGAAAATCATAATCCTGCTGCTCATTGCAACAGAATGGGACACCTTTTTTCTTCTCGTCTACAATATGGCCACTGATTTACCTTCAGACATTGCCGGACAAATAATGACTGGTGCCGCAAACGCAACTCCTGGGGCAGTCGCCAGTGATGATACTTCTGCAAACCTGATTCTTTCTAATTTTTATGATCGCGCATTGGTCGTAGTAACCCAAATTTTGGAAGGCGCGAGATGGTATGAGGTGGGTAAATACTTTTATGCTTTTATTATATGGTTTGGTGCATTGGCTCTTTCAGGATATGCCGCCATGTTAATCGTTTTATCCAAGATTGCGGTTGCTATTTTATTATCAATCGGCCCCCTATTCATCCTTCTGCTAATATTTGCAAACACGCGCTCTTTATTTGAAGGTTGGCTAAGGACGTTACTCAACTATGCGGTCATTCCTATATTCGTGTATGCGTTATTGGCTTTACTGCTGACTATTTCAGACCCGCCCCTCGTAAGTTTAGAGAACAATACAACGGGTTCTTCAAATACCCTTTCTTATATTGGCGCGTTTATTTTTGTCTCATTTGTTTCTGTTTTGCTTTTAATGCAGGTAATGAATATTGCCGCCTCAATAACTGGTGGATTATCGCTCTCAACAATGGGATCAGCCTCATGGGGAGCAAGAACGGCAGGTCGCCTAGGGAAAGGCACTCCAAAAGGCGCATTTACATCAGGCGTCTTCGCTTATAACGCCGCCCGTCATCCTGTCCAATCCTCAAAAGCCATTGGTAAACGATTAGCCACGTCAGCAAAAAAGATTAGAGGGTTTTAAATATGTCTAAGAATAGAGAGGATTATTACAATAAAGCATCAACGTGGGATCAAGAGGTAATCGCAAATGCGTTAATTTCCAAGAAACGTGCTTGGATTGTCGCTTTTTTCTGCATGGGCATTTCAATATTAAGCCTGTTCACGCTGATTCTAATTCTACCCTTAAAAACCTTTGAGCCTTATGTTGTTACCGTCGATAGGGCTACTGGTTATTTGGAAGTATCTAAAGGTTTAAGCGATCTAACCCTGTCAGAAGATGAAGCTGTAACAGAAGCCAATCTGGTGAAATATGTTTCTCTTCGCGAACAATACAATCCCGCAATCTTAAAAGAGAATTATGAAACTGTTGAAATCATGTCAGATGGGCAGGCTTTAAAAGAGTATCAAGAGCTATGGGCGGCGAGTAACTCTAATAATCCATCCATAAAATTAGGCCGGAAAACCTCGATAGATATAAAAATAAAATCTGTTTCATTCATAAACGACAAAACAGCGTCCATCCGCTTCTTACGTGAAGTTAGAGAGAATGATCGCCTAAAAATCAGCCATTGGAACGCAGTCATACAATTCCGCTACTCACAAAAACCTATGCAGATGAAAGACAGATTTTCTAACCCTCTTGGGTTCCAAGTCACAACTTACCGCGTCAACCCAGAAGTATTGGAGACTATACGATGAAACTAAAAACCCTACTCTTAAACACAGCCATAATTTCTTGCTTATTTATGAGTCCTGCTCTGGCTGGGAAAAACCCTCGGCCAATGACCGCCGATGCCCGTATAAAAATTGTTACATACCATGAGAATGACGTTTATCAGGTCAGAGGGCATTACGGATATTCAACCGTGATTGAATTGTCGCCCAAAGAACGTATCGAAACAATATCACTAGGAGATACGGAGAGCTGGCAGGTCATGAAGCCTGGAAAACCAAATATCATGTTTATCAAGCCTCTCGAAGAAGACGCAGCTACCAACATGACGGTCATTACAGATAAAAGAATGTATACGTTTGAGCTTACAGCCAGCCAAGCATATTCCCACAGGTCGCCCGATCTAACATTTCGTCTAAAATTCCACTACGCAGACGATGCCGCACAAGAATTAGCCTACATTGGAAGTGTGTCAGAAGCGTATTACAATCCACTTGAAGGCACTGACGCTACAGACTTGAATTTTGATTACAGCTATGCCGGATCAAAAAGATTGCGCCCTATTCGAGCCTTTGATGATGGCGTTTTCACATACTTTCAATTCGAAGATTTTGATGTAATGCCTGCTGTTTTTGCCGTTGATGAAAATGGAAATGAACGCCTTGTTAATTTTAATGTGCAGGGAAAATATGTGGTTGTTTCCGGCTTAGGATCACAATTCACTTTAAGAGATGGTGAGACAGCTACCTGCATTTTCAATGAAACATTTCCAAAACCAGAACCCGAAGTAGTCAATGAGGTTATACCTTTGGCAGAAATTGAAGAAGCATCCGAGAAAATCATTTTATCTCACACCCCTATGCCTACACGCAAACCAGATATTGAAGCCATTAAACTTGCTGCTGAAGAAGAACCAAGCCTCTTTAAACGCATTTTTGGTACGGCGCAAAAAATAGAATTGGCGCAAGGGCCAACATTTAACGATTAGGATTTAAGATGAGTGATGAAGATATAAATAAGCCAGAAAACAATCAAATGCACGGCAATGAGCCTATAGACGGTGATCGTGATATTCCTTCTGTTGCTCAAAACAGAGATTTTTCAAAACTGGGAATTATGGCCTTTATTGTTGTTGGCTTGATCGCAATTATTTTAGTCGCCAAAGACGGTATGGAAAAAAACAATCCAAAGCTAATGACGGAGGCGGAGGAAGTAGAATATAGAACCCGCACACCATCAGGCCCTTATATTGAAATCGCTGAGCCTGACCTACCTTTAGAGCAGCTGGTTCCCCCTATTGATGAAAAAGAACTTTATGACCCACTTGAAGCACAGCGAGAATTTCAAATGCGGCAAGAAGCGCTTAGAATCGCAAGAGAACAAAAAAAGCGGATGGAAGAGCGCCGCCGATCACCGCAAATAATTTTTGATGAAGCCAATGCTGGCCGAACAACTACAACACCGACTTCATCAACGCAAGGCGGATCACTGTTTGGCGGTGAAGATGACCCCAATATTGCTTTTGCTAACCAATATGCCAATGCTGATGTAGAAACCGTGCAAGCGTCACAGCTCCAAAACCTTGGAACACTCATCACACAAGGCACTGTCATAGACGGGATCTTAGAAACTGCCATTCAGAGCGACTTGCCAGGAATGGTAAGAGCTATTGTAAGCGAAAACGTGTATTCATTTGATGGATCTTCTTTAGTTATTCCAAAAGGCTCTAAACTTGTTGGCCGTTACAGATCAACACTAACCAGAGGTCAATCACGCGTTTTTGTTATTTGGAGCCGTTTGATTAGGAATGACGGTGTTAGCATTAACATCGGCTCATACGGCACGGATGATTTAGGACGAAGCGGATTAGCTGGCGTTGTTGATACGCACTTCTTCGAGCGTTTTGGCTCTTCTGTCCTCTTATCTCTAATTGATACAGGGCTTCAAATTGGTGTTAATGCTGTTGATGATGCGGATCAAGCGACCGTTGCCCTTGAAACTGGCTCAGATTTCTCACGTTCCGCAGAAATCGCATTGGAAAATTCTGTCGGCATACCGCCAACTGTTCATGTTCATCAAGGCTCACGAATAAAGGTTTTTGTTGGTAAAGACCTCGATTTCTCAGAGGTGGCCGGCAATGTCAGAAGATAAAAATATTAAGGCTGCCAACCAATCTGAGCCAAAGAGCGCTACACAGGCGGATAATTCAAGTGTTTTCCTCAATCAATATCTTGGTATTTTTCAGAAATTTTTGACTGACCCTGATGTGTCAGAAATATGCGTGAACAAACCTGGGCAGGTTTGGATTGAGCGCTCCGGTGTTCCAGAAATGGAATTTGTAGAAGACCCTGAAATAACCAACGATATTCTCTGGCGTCTTGGCCGGTTGGTCGCAAATTTTTCAGATCAATCTATTGCTGTAAATAAACCCCTACTTTCAGCTTCGCTGCCCTCTGGTGAGCGTATTCAATTTGCTACACCTCCTGTCTCAAGATTTGGTGTTGCCCTCTCTATCAGGAAGCAAGTTGTCAAAGATATGAGCCTTGATGATTATAAAAAGATGGGAGCGTTCGATGGCTTGAAGGAAAATACAAATACTTCTCATAAGGAAAAACAAAAATTAGATGCTCTATACAAAAATCATAATTACCAAGAGTTCATAGCCACAGCCACAAAGCAGAAGAAAAATATCATTATTGCAGGCGGCACATCTACAGGTAAAACAACATTACTCAATGCTATTTTAAAAGAAATTGATAAATCTGAACGTATCGTAACCATTGAAGATGTGCCGGAAGTATCCCCGCCTCATCAAAATCACCTTTCTTTACTGGCCTCTAAGGGCGATCAAGGACAAAGCCGCGTAACAATACAAGATTTATTAGAAGCCTCTTTGAGATTTAGACCCGATAGAATTCTTTTGGGTGAATTGCGAGGGAAAGAGGCATATACATTCCTGCGCGCTGTAAATACCGGACACCCTGGCTCTATCTCAACGGTTCACGCTGATACGCCCTTTGGCGCTTTAGAACAAATATGTCTTATGGTGATGCAAGCCAACCTAGGATTAGATCACGATCAAATTATGGCCTACATTCTCTCGATTGTTGATATTGTCGTGCAAATGAAGCGTGAGGGCGGCAAGCGCTTCATTTCTGAAATTTGGTATCCTGATAATGGAAAATAATAGAGCAATATACTTTATAGCCAGCTTATTCGGGCTTATTTTCTATTCTTATGTCGCTTCCTTGATGTACTGCATTTTAGCCAAAATCCCCTTAGAAACAGCAAACCCTATTTCAATATGGCTCATTTTTGGAGGGCCTATTACAGATCAAATACAATCTCGTCTGTTTGTTGCATTTGGCGCCCCTGCTGTAGCTATAATTTTTATAGGCGGCCAACTATATGACAACATATTTAATAACAAAGGCTTATTCGGAAAAGCACGCTGGGGCGGCCTTAGTGATTTAAGAAAAGCAAAACTGACAGAAAAAGATGGCCTTATTCTAGGCAAGTTTAATGACCAATACTTAATAAGCAATCAACCAACCCACTCTATTGTTGTTGCTCCTACCCGTTCAGGGAAAGGTGTTGGCATTGTTGTACCCAATTTACTGGCTTGGAAAGGGTCAGTTATCTGCTTTGATGTTAAGCATGAAAACTATCGTAAAACTGCTGGATTTCGTAAAGCCCACGGCCAAAAAGTCTTTATGTGGTCGCCAATGGACGAAAACCTAAAATCTCACAGATATAATCCGTTAGATGCCGTCAGTAAAAATCCACATCAGCAAGTGAGCGATTTGCAAGTTATTGCACGTATTTTAATCCAAGACCCTCCCAAAAGTGATCCTGTCTGGGCATCTGAAGCACGCGCCCTCTTTGTTGGTTTGGCATTATATGTATTAGATAGTGCAGAAATGCCTTCTACCATAGGAGCAATCAATCGGCTTTTGGGAACTGAAGCCGATCTGGGAGATGTTTGCCGTCATATTGTTAAAAAACATCCAGAATTAGTAGCCACAGTCAAAAAATCACTAATGAACTTTGCAAACAAAGCCGCTAAAGAGCGCAGCGGCGTTAAATCTTCTCTCAATCAAGCCATCAACCTTTGGGACAACCCTTTAATTGATGCGGCGACTTCCGCAACAGATTTTAAGATTGAGGATCTTCGAAAAGATAAAATATCAATTTATGTGGGTGTATTAACAGGCCAGATAGAAACACTCACCCCCCTCCTCCGCATATTTTTTGAGCAAATCATTACAAAGTTATCTATGAAAGAGCCTGACGAAAGCGAACCGCACAAAGTTTTGATGCTTTTGGATGAATTTCATATGCTTGGCCGCATAGATTCTATGACGACAGCATTTACCTTACTGGCTGGTTATAACGTGCGTGTCATGGCTGTTGTGCAATCATTAAACTGGCTTGATGTCACTTATGATCGCGATAAAAGGAATGGTATTTTATCGTGTTGCGCCCATCAAATATTCTTCGCAACCAATGATCTTGCCACAGCACAATATGTTTCTGAATCTTGCGGCAATCAAACAGTCGAGGCAGTATCCAGATCAAAACGAAAATCAATGAAATATGAAGCGCCGACTTATAATACCTCACAGCGCGGAACGCCCTTAATCGCTAAACATGAAATGAGAGATTTCAACGTCAATGAGCAAATTATTCTCGTTGAAGGATCGCAGCCTATTAAGTGTAAGAAGATAAAGTATTATAGAGAACCGGCATTTAAAGACAGAGAGATTGAACCTCCTGAAGTCCCAGAGCTTAAAATCCTAGATAACTCCATCCCTTATTTCGATATTCAATCAGAAAAATATTCTAAGGGACAAGAAAAAGACCCCAATCAGACAGAGATTGATTACGCCCCTCCCAATGAACTTACAGATGATATTCCTCACATTGAGCCAGATAATAATGAAGAGGCTGTAATGAAGCGTCTTTCTGAAAATCTTAAATAGATTGCCAGACCCAGACCAACAATAAGCCAATCACACCCCATCCAATGCAGAAAAACACAGCCACACGGATAAAAAGACCCAAAGCGCCAAGAATACCTCCTACTATTATTGAAGGTACGATTGTAGACGCAAATCTTGCCCATTTTGGCCATTCATCAGGAATATACTCTTGAAGATTATAACCGGTCAGACATGCTGCAATGATGAACACCCAAAAGCTCCATACGCCGATAGCGTGAACTTCGTACTCCTCTTCATCCATAAAATCATTACCAACGCGTCTAAATGCCATAATTAAGCCTCTTCACGATCCGATAGAGGTTTTAATTCTGACATGCCCCGTACAATGTTTTCCATGAAGGCATCAAGTCGCGCATTTGCTTCAACCTCCCGAGGCTCTTTGTCATCTTCTGGAATGGATGGATGGTGCATAAAAAATTCATGGCTAAATTTTAGAATAAGCTCTTGGATAAAAGCCATATCTCGCGCCGTTTTCTTGCGGTGTGATGCCAATGATGCCGAAAACTGATTATAAAGCTTAACTAAATCCGCATCACGGTCATTCCTGAACTCTGGAAACATGGCATATCGCAGACCATCATTGACGATCGCTGACACATTGGGGTTGTGGGAAGTCTTCATTTGCTTTTCCATTGCTTCCCAAACGTCCTCATCAAAATAAATGGTTTTTTGAACTCTCTTGGCTTTGGCCATTTTATAACTCTCTTTCCTGATCCTTGTCGCTGTTTTGCGCACGCTCCTGTTGTTTTACTTGCTCTGCCGCCTTCATCTGGAATGTGCCGCGATCAATCTCGTTAAAGACGATTTTTTGTCCTTTTTCTACTTCTGGTGCTTTATCAAGACGTGCCATTTGTAATTCGCTGCCTCGCATCACAACAGCCCATTTGCCGCTTTCAAGCTCTGTATGGCCTAGATAAGTAAATTCCTGATTGGACAACACTTTTTGAGCATTAAACTTCAACCCTGCTTTAGTGGCTAAGAATTTTCCTTCTTGATGCACTTCCATGACAGTCAAATCACGCAATGCTGATTTTCTAAGCGCAAATTCACCGTTGGACTGAATAAGGGCAAGATTGTTTGCGCACAACCAATCCTGACGTTTTTCTAATGCTTTTTCCAATCGCGCATCTGTTTGCTCTACACCTGATTTTTTCTGTGATCGAGCATACAACTCTTTATCAAGCCATGTCTTCTTGGCCGCATCCGTTAAATCTTCTGGCGCATGATGGGAGAGAATATCCAGCTTAGGGTAAAAGCGTTTTCTCTCACGCGCATTGATCTTCGCTGATATTTCCTTACCCTTTTCAATAACATCATCCGGCACTTTATATCTCCCCTGCCCCATATCGCTTACAGCGTCATTTTTTTCCAAGGTTTCAATCCGCTTAATATGAGAAGCCAAGTACCCTTCTCTAGCATCTTCATCAATGTAGCTTTGCTCTTTTTCAATATAGCTGCGGTGCTTCTCAATATCGTATATGCCATCATTTTGACGCGCTATAAGCACAATATTGTAATCTGCTCGTCCGCTTGATTGGTCAAACGGTCTAACACGAACCAATGCCCCCTTATCAATCCTTTCATATGAATATGGCTCTCCAACAGGAACATAGTGCTTACCACCCTGCAAAGCCTCAACAACAAGGTATTTTCTATCCGTTAATTCATCAGCCGGGCCTTTATCAAGAACGCGTCCTTCAATAACGCTCCCCTCACCAGCCTTTAATGAATAAACCTCCAGATCATCAAGCCCCTCTTCTAAACGACCATATAGCTGCTTAGTAACATCATTGCGCGTTGCAATTTTATAAAGAACATCCTGATAATCTTCGCTCAAAGTATAGACACCCGGAGGATCTTCTTTTGCCAATCCAGCAGTTTCTAAATAACGTAAACGACCTTTCAATGAAGCCTCATAATGAGCCGATTTATCAAAATTATTCTCTTTACGAACATCAACAACGCGGTCTTCATTTGCTTGTCTTTCGATAAAACGATCCAAAGATGTTACGCGTAAGGCGTCTACTTCTTTCTCAATAGATTTTTGAATATCGTCCAGGCTACGCTCACCGAGCAGCTCAGTTGCTATCTCTTGTGCGCGAGCGCGAATTCCAAAAGCAATGTAATCTCGCCCTATAACCAGATCATTACCCCACCCATCCCTACCCTGAATAATAACATGGGCATGGGTATCATCCGTATCGTAATGAATCGCCCCAACCCAGTTTAACTTAACTTTCAAATCACGCTCCACACACTTCATGACCTTGCGGATATAACCCTGAAAATCTTCTATATCTTCTCCGCGCTCTGGTGAGATAATCATTCTAAAGTGATGCCTATCATTTTTGCATAACTCAAAGAACTCTTGGCGAGCCAAACCTTCATCTTCACCATTAAACAGAATGGCTTTATCACCATCTTTACCGGCCTTATTACGACTAATGTAATGAATGTGATGATAAAGGTTCTGGGCGCCACTCCCTGCGCCTGAGCCAACCCCTTTTGTCTTATTCTTCACTGGGTTGATTTTCACAACTACGCGCTGCGCTGATGCCATTCCTGCAAATGAATTACCGCGATAAACACCATCACGGCGCTTAACTTTCTTCGGACCTGACGATCTATGGCCATGCCGATTTAGCTTTTTGAAGAATGCCTTTCTGGGACTGTCTCTTGTCACAACAAGAGGACGCGCAGCAGAGTTTTCACCCGTATCTTCCTCGTTATTGAGTCTGTCTAAAAACATTTTTCTGATCTTCTTCGCTTCTAAATTCTTGTTCAATTACGTGTAAACGCACACTAATTTACCCTTATAGTATATAACTTAATTAAACTTATTTCAAGCATTTTAAACTCTTAAATTACTTAACAATAACAATAAG
>JAESQE010000195.1 GCA_016765335.1 Planctomycetaceae bacterium | reverse complement strand
GAAGAATGGGACGAATTATTCAGCAGCTTCGGCGCAGGGGGAGAACTGAATGAACAGGGAATCCGCAAGCAAGCGGAAGCGATCAATGCCAGGCGAGAGACCCTCTATCAGTTGCAGGTCGTCCTGGAAACTCATCTTGCCCAGGCAGCACGAGGAATCATTCAATCTTTGTATGAATCGGTCCAATGCAATGGCGATGTCAGTTCCCCCGAAAAACTGATCGCTGACTGGACACCAGGTCATCCCAATGATTACAATGTGGAATAATCATCAATGCAACCGCCTGATTTTGGGAGTCAACAAGCATGAACGATCACTCGCAGCAACCTTTGCAGTTCAAGTTTCACTGGCTCAATGACAAGGGCCATCCGACATCCATGATGCGCAAGAAAGGTCGATTTGAAGGGGAGACCATCACCCTGGAAGAAGCGGAAATTCCTGTTGCTGCGATTGTTAATTCCTCGGTTCGAGAAAAAAAATTCGCAATTGTTGCCATCGCGGCCGATGAGCAGGAAGAATATGTCACTTTACTGATTCAACTTCCTTCAAAAAAACTCGCTGAATCCCTGAAAAAAGAGATGGACTTGGCTCGCAGTGCTTTGTGGGCAAAGCAGCATCAAAAAGAACTCGAAGAAAAAGGATTAGGGCACACATTCAGGCAGGAGCAATGCCCACGGTGTACCGCAACACTAATCCTGAGTGACATGCCACAATCACCTCAATTGTATTGTCACTTTTGCGATTCTCTTTCGACAATCGATCCGAATTCGGATCCGATACCGCAAGAACGTGACTTGCGAGTCTGTGAAGAATGCAGCATGTATACCAGGCCGCAGAAGTTTACAATTTTCTACTTTTACTTCCTGCTGGTCATTTATGGTTTCTCTTCTAGTTCGACGTGGCGCTGCCCACCGTGCATGAGAGGCGAAGCCTGGAAAATGCTTTTTGGAAATTTGCTCTTTGTGCTGGGGGTGCCTACTGCGATCTGGCAACTGGTCCGATCCTACGGCGGCTCCTCAGTGGGCGGTCCATTCAAAGGATTAGACACCGGGAACATCAAAGCCCGCAAAGGCGACTTAGCAGGTGCACTGGAAAGTTATCGTAACATCCTTGAAAACGTGCCTATTTCCGCAGGAGTAAAGTACAACCTCGGGATGGCAGTTTTGGCACAAGGAAACCTGGAAAAAGCAGCTGAAACTTTTGAGATCGCGTTGCAAGATTGCTCCAACTACGTCCCCGCTTACAGTCAACTGCACCATCTGTTGCAGCAACTGGGAGAGACCGAAAAGCTGACAGAGTTAGAGCAGATGTGGTCCAGCGGAACCGAACAAACAGAATCAGAACCCGAAGAAATACAAACCGACCTCGATGAGCAACAGTAATCTGACTCCATACGCATTTCCGGGTAGCTCATACGATCCCGCTTGAGGGTTTTGAAGTTGCGAATTGTTTGAGGAGGTACGCAAAATTATGGTTCGCAACTCCAAGATTGCATAAAGAAAGTGGTTCTGGCCCCAGATGTTGGATACTTCTGTTCATTTTTAATCGGGACATCGTGAGTGGCAATGCGTTAGCCGCCACCAAGCAAACCAGCAAAAGTGCGTAACATCTAAAGTTGCGTTAGCGAGTTGAACCTGCACTCAATCATTAAATACCCGATGAGTGAATCTAAGATTTGCTCACCGGGTTTCTTTTTTCATCGATACAAATTAATGTAGAGCCTAAGAATCCGTTCTCCCCTTTTCGAAGGGGGAGTTAGAGGGGGGTTTCATACGCATTCGCGTATTTGTTCGCGCGGTGCATGTTTCCTAAGTCCTTGTCAGTACAAGGCCACGAGCGATACCTTCGCACAAGCATTAATTGAGTNTGGTATTTTACGACATTTTATAATNAACTGTCTTTAAGAAACTCTGGAATTCAATTTCTCAGAGGTTCCCTTATTACAATTAAGGTGTTTCCGATGGCTGCCCCAAAAATATTATTTCTTGCTGGTGATTTTGTGGAAGACTATGAAATCATGGTCCCCTTTCAGACGTTGCTTACGCTTGGGTATCAGGTGGATGTTGTTTGTCCGGAAAAGAAAGCTGGCGAGCAAATTCGAACTGCGGTTCATGACTTCGAAGGCGACCAAACCTACAGCGAAAAACCGGGGCACAATTTTACTCTTAATGCAGATTTTGAATCGGTTGATGTTTCGCAGTATGCAGGGTTACTAATTCCCGGAGGACGAGCACCCGAATATTTGCGGTTAGATGAACGTGTGCTGGAAATCGTGCGGCACTTCTTTGAATCAAACAAACCTGTTGCTGCGGTTTGTCATGGCGTTCAGATACTTTCTGCAGCCGGAGTTCTCAAGGGAAAACGATGTACTGGTTATCCTGCCTGTGGACCGGAAATCAGTTTATCGCAAGGCGAGTACGTGCAGGTTGGCGTTGATGAATCGTTTGTTGATGGCAACTTAGTGACTTCCCCCGCCTGGCCAGGGCATCCTGCATTCCTACGTGATTTCGTTAAACTACTGGGGGCTGAAATCAAACTGTAATTATTTGATTTGGATTTCTGACTGCACGAATTGATCACAAAAGGTCGCTGATTAATGATCAGACTGGGGATTATCGGGACTGATGCATCGGGCTTTGACGGGCGTTATCTGTCATTGCTTGAGCAGCTTCGCTGTCAGGTTCAAATTGCTGCCGTGTATGATTCGGTGCTTGTGCACGCTCAGCGAATTGCAGAGAAGTTTGATGCTCAGGTTTGCGACTCGTATCAACAACTTGCGAATCGCGATGACATCCATGGCTTACTGATGTTCTCTCCAATTTGGGCGGGTTGCTTGCCTGTTCAAGCCGCGATGCGACAAAACAAACCTTTGTATTGCGCACAATCCGTTTGGGATCAAATTCTTGATAAGCAACCTCTTGAAGAGCTGTATCAAGAGACCGCAGCGACTGTGGTTGTTGAAAGTCAGTGCAGATACTGGCCAACCATTTTGCGAGCCAGGGAGCTACAAGCCACCGAATTGGGTCNGCCTCAAGAATTACTTTGGCAATTGAATTCCGAAGATGCTGATGGCTCGGATTCTTTAAGAGGAACCATTTCCAGCGTTCTGGATGGAATCTGTTTCCTGGTTCAGCGATTGCATATTAAACGGACAGAGCAGAGCAGTCCTGACAATTCACATGCAGAAAGATCTCTCAGTTTACAGTTTAATAAAAAGCAAGACTCCCCAGATTCAGATTCTATCCCAGTGAGAATTCTTCCTGTCGATTCTTTAGCTTCTTACCAGATACGAATTCGTNGCGAACGGGGAACACTCGAAATTCATTCTCCCATTGAGATGAGTTGGGAAATTGGCGACCAGTTATTCCAAGAGTATTTGAGCGAAGAGCAGTCTGGCACAGCTCGGCAGATCGATCATTTCTGTCGGCATATTGCTGGCGGGTTGATTCCACTGCACAACCTGACCAATGCCTTGTGGAATGATCGTCAGTCAGATTGGTTGTATCAGTTGCTGACAGAGAAACGGTGATTAAGGAGACCTCAAAAACCCCCTCTGTTCTCCCCCTTCGTAAGGGGGAGAACAGAGTTTAGAGTTTCCCCTATTATCTAATCTCCTGGTGCTCTGTTTTTCTGTGTTGAATCGCAAGCCAATTGCAGGCAGAATCTGGAAGTGATTCGTGTCCGCCTTCAAAAATNGTTACGCGGGCAGAGTCTGTGTTTCTACGGAGAAATATTTTCCGGCTGTACGATTCATCTTCTGCGGTGTCACTTTTTGTTGGTGAGGTTAATTTTCCTTGCTCCCAGAGTTGATCCATTTCCTGCTGGGAAATTTCCGGTTTCCCGTGGGTCTTAGCAATCAGGTTGTATGCCTGCATCGTATGGAAAATCGGAACTGATCCCGAATGCCCATCTTTCACACCGGCGTTCAGATCAATTGGCAATTGACCAATTTTGTGCAGATGAAAGATTGGGGAGCGGTCTTTGTAATCAAGATCAATTGCCAGGGATTGCCCAGGAGCTTCTCCCAGTGAAGCCAGAATCATTTTTGCGTAGTTCTGGGGTTCTCCATCTTTGAGATGAAACTGATACCACTGAGCAAGATCGCTGATGCCGACCCAGGCAGAGACCGCAGAGAACCTCTTCGGGTGATGACCAGCCATTAACATCGCCATGTGTCCGCCGCCAGAAGATCCCGCCAGGTAGATTCGAGATTGATCGACGTTGTAATTTCTTAATACAAAATCAAGACTGTCTAAAACATCCTGGCGAGCGTATTTTGAGCCACAAGCTTTGGGGGATTTGTTTGGTCCACGAAAATTGGGATGCAAATAAATCCATCCCCTGGCGACAGCTTCGCGTTGCCATTTCGAGTTATCCTGCTGATAGTTTCCACTCCAGGAATGCAGGAAAAGTAACAGCGGTGTCGGTTCCAGTTTTGCATTCTCGGGAGTCCAAATCAAAGCGGGTTGCTCGGTCTTATCGAGTTGGCTTGGAATACGAATTTCCTGCAAAGCTGGAAGATCTTCACCAGAAACCGAATTGGAGATGAGTAAGGACTGAGCTGAAATCAATACAAGCAAAGCAATTCGGCAAAAGATTTGTTTTATCATGGTTGGCCTTGATCGATAGGCAGGATGAGCAAAAGCGGCGGTGGCGAGAGATGAGGCGTTATTTCACGAAGTCTTCAAGCCAGACGGTTTCAGCAAACCAGCGACCTTTGGTTTGGACAAGTGTTGTGAAGGTTTCGCCTTGCTTGTTGATCAGTTGNGCTTTGACGGTGCCGTTTCGGGAGCTGATCTCGACGCGATCAATCAATTCATCAATCGAAAGGTTAGCCAGATGAGGGCGGACCTGCTCGATCATTTCAAGAGTCACTTTATCTCGCACGTTTTCAGAAAAAAAGCGTTGCAGGGCCTGGGTCTCTTTATTGCGAATTAATCCAAACTGCTTTTCCAGAATTTTACGAGAGTCCTTCAGCAATTGCACTTGCCGAATCTCTCGTTGCTGTTTGGCGAGATGCGATCTCAGTTTTTCAGCAGATAAAAGTTTTGCCTGCTTCAGAATTTCCGTACCGGATTCTAATGAATCAGGTTCTTGAAGTTCCCCTTTTCGAGTATAGGCCAGACGGTGGATGTCGTTTTTACCCTGCACAAGTCTGACGATTTCCTGCTGGGCGGTGTGCCGATCGTTTTGCTGAATACTCCAAGCAAACAACACATCCTGATCAGACTGATCAAGTACATGGAATGTGACTGTTTCAAAGCGGGCTTCGAGGCTTTTTCGAATACCATTCATCACATCAACAGCTGTCTTGTTTTGGGCTGCATTAATGAATCGCTGGCTCGAAAAAAGTTCTGTCCAAGATTGTACCGTCTCCCCTTGCTTGACATATTCGGTGTTTCCTTGCTTGGCAGAGAGCACACGATAAGCCACAACCCATTCGTTTTCAGGCAGCACAAAAGCCATTCCGTCAGCTGCACGGAGTCCATTTTCAGGCAAGTTTCTCATGTCAAGAATGGATAAAAGTTTCCCATTGAAAANGTTCAATGACATAAATCCGTAGACAAGCCGCAAGCGTGTTTCTCGATCATCGACTTGGTCAGGCTTGCCCAGTGTCTGAGCAACTTGCTTGAGCGAATTTCCTACGTTGAACACTCCCTGGGCATCTAACAGCCTCCAGGTTTTCATGAAATCGACAGTGGCTGTCACATTGTCCGGATCTAACCGAACGGCTTTGCGAAAGTGAAACCAACCTGCATTGGGTTGCTTGCTCCCCATGTAGGCAATGCCAAGAGCGTGGTGATAGACGCTGTTCTGCGGAGAAGCTTTCACTGCCTGTTCAAGCTGACTGATTGCGTTGTCCCACTGCTTGAGTTTGATCGCATCGATCCCAATCTTGTAACTCTGCCCTGCTTTGTTTTTTTCGCCATCCAGGTTTTCAAGGACAACCTTTCCTTTCGGCTTCGAAGCAGGAGAATCCTCTGCGTTTGCAATACTAAACGAGAAGACAATCAGCAATGCAATGCCGCTTGCAAATGATATCCAACGAGGCATCAGGCATCGGTAATTCTGCATATAAACAGGGTTCATCATGAAAACCTTGCCATGATTATTGATGAGTAGAGAACTCAATTGAAAAGTAGGAAACTTAAACACGTATTGACTGCGAAATGGCCTGTTTCGTCAAGATCAATTCTCTATTCTAGAAGGGATATTTCAAATTCAATGTGAGGTAAAAGCCTGTTTATTATTGCTCACCAACTTCAAGCCCCCCGAATTGCCTGACGGCTTCGTACATGATTGCAGTTGCAGTGCTTGCCAGGTTCAGGCTGCGAACTTCTGGATGCATCGGAAATCGCAGGCAGTTACCGGTGTATTCGCTTCGAATACTTTCAGGCAAACCACGAGATTCGCTTCCGAACAACAAAATATCACCTGGTGAAAAAGTCGCCTCCCAGGGATCACGAGAACCATGTTTTGTCAGGCACCAGACGGTCGCATCGGGTAAATGTTGACGCAACTCTTCCCAGGAATCGACAGCCTCCCAATCGAGATGCTCCCAGTAATCCATGCCTGCCCGTTTGAGGTAGCGGGATTCCAGTTGAAACCCAAGCGGTCGGATCAACCACAACTTGGCCCCCATCGCGACACAGGTTCGTCCAATGTTACCGGTGTTTTGTGGAATGTCCGGCTGAAAAAGAACGACATTCAGCAGCGGTTTTTGACGTTTGTTTTTTGTTTCAGTCAATCAAAGTTTCCTTTAATACGCATTCGCATATTTGTTTGCGCGTGGGATGTTGGGATGTTCCCTAAGTCCTTGTCAGTACAAGGCCACGAGTGATAGCTTCACGCAAGTATTAATTGAGTTTGGTATAAGTTTCATTGTAAAAAAATGACTTCATTCGCAATAATTCTATTGCAAGAATCTAATCTGTCGAATCACTTGAGGAATCAATAGCTGAAATTTCAAGGGACATCAATTTTTGAAGCAGGTCTTCATTCGCTGGTGGAAAGTTTAGTGTGTGAAGTTGGTCGCGGGTAATCCATTGCCAGGGGGTGATGAGTCCCTGTGAATCCGGACAAGAATTCGGCTTGCATAACCAGAATTCGAGATGTAGGTCATCATGATCGTATTGAAACGATTTTCGATGCATCAACCGAACCGCAGTAACAACGACCCCTGTTTCTTCCAAGCATTCTCGTGTTGCTGTTTGTGATAAAGCTTCTCCCGGATTTTGTTTGCCTCCAGGGAATTCGTGATATCCAGCAAGCGGACCATGATCACTTCGCAAGCCCACGAGAAAGGACTTTTCATGCTCGACAATGGCAATCCCAATCTGCGTCACGATGTTGTTCCCTTGTTTTGGATTGATGCAATTTGCCGATAAAAAAACAAACTTGATTAAACCGGTATTTCCCCAAGGTTGAAAATTTGTCCGACTGCCCCTGTGTGACCAAATACAAACAAGTTATCACCTTCTTCAAGAACAGCTGAACTAGGCGGGGGGATCAAACGCTCGCCGTTTTCTCTGCGAATGCCGAGGACAATGACACCCAACTCTCGCAAATTGGTTTCAGAAAGTTTCTTCCCAACATACGGACATTGCTGAGTCACTTGGAAGTCAACCAGTTCCAGATCGTTGTCATGCTCATCAGCAACTTCGACAAAGTTATCAACCGATGGATTCAACATGAAGCGAGCCATCTTGGTCCCGCCGCTGCTGAAAGGACTGATCACACGAGTGGCACCGGCTCGCGTCATCTTTTCAATCGCTTTGTCATCGCTGGCTCGGGCCACAATTTGCAATTTGCTATTCAGCATTCGAGCAGAAAGAACAACGTAAACGTTATCAGCATCAGAGGGCAAGACCGATGCCAAAGCCTGTGCTTGCTCAATCCCTGCTTCTCGCAAAACATCATCGTCAGTTGCATCCCCGGAGAGACAGAGCCAACCTTTTTCCTGGATTGCCTCCTGGATTTTTTCTTCGTTGTTATCGATTACAACAAAAGGTTCTTTTCGCCGAGAAAGATAATTGCAAATCGTCAGCCCCATTCGGCCCAGTCCACAAACAATGTAGTGGTTTTTCATAGTGCGAATTTTATCGAGCATCTGACGGCGTCTCCAAAGAATACGATATTGTGCATCAATAAGGCTTTTGCCTANTGTGAAAAGACTATAACTGAAAAGCCCTAGCCCCAGCATAAGATAAACAATGGTAAACAGCATCGTAAAGGGATCAGAGGCGGGGTCTCTGCTTCCCAAAGTTGTCAATGTAATAATAGCCAGATAGGCCGAAACCATCCAACTTTCATTGCCTATCAGACGAAACCCAAGTGTCCCGATGAAAGTCAGCAACGCCAGCAAAGCAAAAATAATTAGCGGACGCTGCATCCGCTGCAAATCATCTTTGCTCCTGACGTCAAAATACTGACTTAAGTTCGAAATTTTCATAAACAACCAGTGATTTAGAATTTACAGCCGAGCCGGGCCAGTGATGGTCCGAATGATCCTGCCTGTTTGTTGCGTTAAAAAGTTGATTCCATTGTGAGCGTTCCCGCTCAGCTATTCTATTGATTTCCCTGCTGCACCCATTCCTGATTGAAGGCGGCATGCTTCATACTCTTGCCACCTTCTACGAAATAACTATACGCGACGTGTATTATACCATCTTTTCCCTGGATCACAGCTGGATAATGGTACGAACCGTTTTGATGCTTTTCCAAATATCGAGTCCATTTCCAGTTTTGACCTTCGTCTTCAGAAATTGAAACAGCCAATTGATTTCTGTCATCTTTCGTGTCGTTGTAAACCAGTAGCCAGTGACCATTCTTCAAACGGACACCATCAATCCCTGCTCCAGGATTTAATAAAGAGGAATTCCCAACCGGCCCCCAAGTGATTCCATCATCTGTTGATTCTGAAATTCTAATCCGATTTTGGATTCCGTTATCCCGCATATACGCTACCAATGTACCATCATTTTTACGAAGAACAATCGGCTGGATATTTCCATAACCAATCAATGGCTGACTGGCATACCAGGTTTTGCCGTCGTCATCACTGATTGCCATCATCGAAAAAGAATAGGTGTCGCTGTATAATGGCAATAAAATCCGCCCACTGGGAAGAACAGTCGGCTTACAGCGTGGTTGCCAACCGAGTCGCTGATACAGTTTGCTGCCCAGTCGTTCTCGAATCTGATTGACTTCCTTCTGTTCGCGAACGCTTAACGGGATGCTACTTTTTTCGATGAGATCGTCAAGTACTGTGGTTGCCTGTTTCTGGAAATCATCCGGCTTCAGGAGGATCACACCCTGCTTGTCCCATTCAGGGATTTTCCTGTTTTGGTAATCATTCGAAACCAGGTAGTTTGTAAGACAAGACTCCCAAGAGTTTGCAAGAATGATTGGCCAAAATACCCACAGTCGATTTTTACGATCGATCATCATGCAGGTATTGCAATCAGGAAACCCAGGAGTATCGACAATCAGAAAAGACTCGCCCCATTTTTCTGAACCCGATGTCCGTTTTGCACCGTAAACAGCAACATCATCTGCGGTTCGTTCCCCTGAACCTCGATACCAGGAAACGAGCAGATCTCCATTGGGGTACTCCACAATTCCCGGAGCATGGTTATGCTTGGAATGTAAAGGAAAAACCAACTCCGCTTCAAATACCGGTTCAGCAGCTGTCGCCTGGTTTGTGCAGGAAATGACCAGCAACATCACCAGAAATGTCAATCGAATGCAAGTTAAGGGAACCTCTATTAATTGAATCCCAGAGGTTCTCGAAAACAGTTTGGATATAAAAAAAAGTTCAAAACCCCCTCTAACTCCCCCTTCGTAAGGGGGAGAACC
>JAESQE010000194.1 GCA_016765335.1 Planctomycetaceae bacterium | reverse complement strand
GTTGAATTTCGGTGCCAAACTTTTCTTTCGCATATTGAACAGCTGCATCAGCAATCGGCGGTTTCACGCCAGCTGCGCAGTACATCACCAGGCCTTGTTTCCCGTCGTTGGTTGTCTCGCCTGCTCCATTTGTCTCCTCTGTTAAAGTTCTCTTCGGTGGGGACATAAACATCATCGAGAGTACGCCCAGAAGAACAAGTGAGCCAACCGCCAGCAATACGCCCTGGCTGACTGCTCCTTTTCGATAGGTCTGATTGTCTTTTGTTTTATACATTTGATCTAGATGTGTTCTGTTAAATAGAGTGTTTGTGAATTCGAAATTGCTACTTTAAAGTTGATGCAGATTTGACTGCTTCGGTCTCCTCAATGACTTCGATACCACACAATACCGCACCGGCTGACTTAAAACTAGAGTCTGGTTTTAAGTCGATGTACAGATCTTTCGTGATGGCAACACCTGTAAACTGTTTAACCACAGGTTCCTGAGAATTGATGGCTGAGGCAGCCAGATCCAATTTAGGAATTTTAATTTCGTTTGAATCGAAACTGAGAAAATACGTTCACCGGCGGAGAGGTTCTTTGGTTCGGAAAAATGCAATCTGACTGTGTAACTGCGAGCCTGTTTCGCGTTGGGATCAAGAGTAATTCTGATCGATTCTATATTCTCCACACCTGAAGAGGTGATCCACTTTGTTTCTCCCTGTCCATTGGCAGGTGTGTGTTGTCGAAACCACTTTGCATTCTTTGGAAGAATTTTGACCGGAACCTTGGGGGACGGGCCGCCAATATACGGATATTCCAGCCACAGTGTTCCCTCAGCTGATTTTCTATCGCCCGCTGCACCCAGATTGATACCCAATCGAATAATGGGTTTGTCTTCCAGTTTCAAATCATTAAAAGTCCACATCTCAATCTCTGGCATATGAATGAGCGCCAGCGATGTCTGGTTCTGGTAGGCACAACTACAAGTACGGGTGTAGTCTGGTGCATTGAGTACGCCGTTGGCTGCAATCAGATTCGAGGTGCATCCCGATTTGAATCCGCCCATATTGCCCGTCCCGCTATCATTGAGCAAATCAAAATAGCCAGCAGCTGCGGAGCGAAACGTAAGTAAGCATTCACTTCCTACAGCTGAGTTGCATCCATAATTTCGGGAGTAATTCCAAGGAGTTTTAATCCCAGTCAACGGATTGAAGCGATATTCTTTTTCCCCTGTTAGTAAATCGACAGCACCATTTTGCGTAATAATTCTTTGATGGTGTAATAAGCAAGGGCCGTTATAGGTGAGGGTATTGTCCCACACAATTTTACCGCTGTCACCCCGATAGGTAATCATACGGTTGGCTGGTTCATCTTTGAGCATATCGCGAGCTGCACGACCCGATTGAAGCAGAACGCCAAACTCTTCTGAATAACCGAGCCAGGTTCCAAATATGTTTTCATCGCTTGACCAAAGTTCCTTGCCCGAAGTCGCTTCGAAAGCAATCAGACGGTCAATGCCATCCATTTTTAATCCACGCCGTTTCATTTTCTCGACTACAGAATCGGGCAGACGATCAATGCAAAACAGTTTTTCGTCACCTATCACAATCGCGTTGTGACGGAATCCAA
The DNA here is from genome assembly GCA_016765335.1 of Planctomycetaceae bacterium. Lineage (GTDB taxonomy): Bacteria > Planctomycetota > Planctomycetia > Planctomycetales > Planctomycetaceae > Rubinisphaera. The sequence goes on along the minus strand of JAESQE010000194.1, from coordinate 7,828 downwards.
ATTCTGCTTCTTTTTGCCATAACACTTTTCCGGAGTATCGATCAAGCACAACTAATCGTTTACTGGTTGTGCCGTCTTGGGTGAACGTGCCCGGTGTCTTGCCCTCTTCTTTAATCGGGCTGGAGCCGACAATCAGCAGATTTTTCCAGATCCCAATGTAACCCCACTCGGGTGAGTCTGAATCTTCATCGGCAGGCAGCTTGAATTCAGCAAGAATCTTTCCTGTTTGGTTATCAAGACGTACTCCCTTATTGCCGTAAGCGATATAAACACCGTCATCGACTGAAGCGTAATTGCTTCCCAGTGAATTTGCACCCGGCTGATGGCTCGTGTTGTTGAAATACTTACCAACATCGGGCAACTGAGTTTCCCACAAAACACGACCAGTATAGACATCGACCGCCCGCATCGAATCGGTTCCTTCGATGAATAACCGACCGCCGACAACTTGCTCGGTCGGACCATGTCCATGCCGAGGAAGTATCGTTTCGTTTGTCGATCCGCCAAACCACAACACACCCAAAGGAGCTTTGACTAGGAAATCTTTTGAGACAGCTGTATTTGAAACGTCTGCATATTGATGGGTCCAATCACCAGAGCCAGGCAGGGGACCAACACGTTTGAGTACAGATTGGTTGCCTGATCGTGAAATCTCTGCATTCTGCAATTTTGCATTTCTGACAGCGGTTTCGAAATCTGCGTGTTGATCATCAGAAAGTTGAAACACAGCGACTCCGCCATAGGGACGCAGTGCCTGAAATACTTTACTCACAAACGGCACACCTTGATCAATCCCCGAGGTTGGCACATTTTCAGAGACAATCAGACTTGCCAAATAAGGCGAAACATTAAATTGAACAGAATCTATTTCATGAATTGAAATTCGGGTGCCATACAAAGAAAGTTGATCAAGGTGAATTCGTGCTAAGGAAACCGTTGCGGAATTGGATTCGACTGCGATGATTTCAAGTTGTGTCTGCCTGGCCAATTCTGTCAGCCAGAGGCCATCTTTCAGACCATAAACTAAGCAGTAACCGTTGGTGACTTTGAACTGATCGATAATCTGCTTGACGGTTTTTTGATGAATTTGATTATTGGACGGTTCTTTAACCAACGCTTTATTTCGAACAACGGGCTGCTTAGTTGANTCAGATGAATAGCAATGAATCCCACCATCAACTGTTGAGACAATCAGTCGCCCATCAGCAACAATCATTGAACAGACTTCTTCGGTAAAAGATTGTTTCCAGATAACCGATGGTTTGCCGGTTTTAGAATCCAGCTCTAATGCTGCAATTTGTTTTCCCGATTGAGAACCATAAAGTCGATTGTCAGCTTTGACCCAGATTTCATATTGATCATCAGTTTTCCATAAACGCTTCAACGACATGCTACTGGTTTTGCGACCTTTTCGGTCGAGGGATTCTTTGATGTCCGGAGATGCTACATCGTAGGCAGATAGTTTATCGCCTCCACAGAAAATCGTTCCGTTTGATATAATCGGTAGCTTGGAATTTGGCAGGTTGAACGAAGCATGTCCAGTTGCAGTATCGTAAACCTTGCCTGCATTGAAAAATAAATTGTCCCCAGCTGCGGTCGCATAATTGCCGCTGCGTTTGTTTTCCCCCAGATGGAAATAGTTTAGTTCCCCTGTTGCCAGATCGAAACTGGCAGGTACGGATCGTCCATTCGGAACAATCAGCCGATCACCCGAAATCGCAAGATAACCTTGTGGCGTCACCCCACCAAAAGCTGGGCTATTATGCGGCTGAACCAGAAACAGCGATCCGGTTCCCCCATTACTCCAAACAACCTTGCCTGTTTCAGCATCCAGGGCATAAACGAAAGTCCCCATGAAAGGCCAGATGCTAGCCGCAAAATAAACTTTCCCCTCTGCAACCACAGCTGCACCGCGTGCAGGCCATGCAGAGATTAAGCGTTTGTTTCCAATGATTTTACGTCCCGATGGGCCACCTTGAAATTTCCAGTTTAGCTTTCCATCTTTGGTATGCAGACAATAAATATAGCCGTCGTCTGAGCAGAAGAAGAGATTGCCGTTTGATGCAGTCGGTGCAAATCGAATCGGTCCTTCAGCAAAGAATCGCCAAACCTGTTTTCCTGTTGCAACATCATACGCAGTCATTGAATCGTTCGATGACGATCCAACAAACATGATCCCATCTGCAACAATGGGCTGGTAGCCCACATCAAATTGAAGTTGTGGTTGATTGGGCCAGGCAGCTTCGAGCTTTGGCAGTTCTAACGACCAGCTCAGCGATAATTTTCCCGGCAAGCTTTCAGCAGTCGCAGCGGTCCTGCCAGCATCATAACGCCACATCGGCCAGTCAGCTGCCTCTGTACTTCCTGAAAGAAATAGGAAACCAGTAATAAACAGGGTAAACAGAATGGAAAGTTTTCGTGACTTGATCATGGTTGTAACATCTCTAGACTAAATTGGTTTTTCCACTACTCTTACTGAGTTAGCTCAGCATGGTGACTAACTAACAAACTGGTACTGTAGGATGGTGTGCTTGCACCCATCTTCGTGTGCCCTTGTAATCTGAATATCTGCCAAGCTCTTTCCTTCAAAACGGATGTCATTTGCTGATACTTGGCAATGACATTAAATCTGATCACCTCGTTTTTATAATTTGACAACGCATTGAAAACTGTATTTTAATTGGCACACGAAGATGGGTGCAAGCACGCCATCCTACGGCTTAAGGCATCTGCCTGTTGTCTCGTTGGATTTAATTATCACTTGGGGCTAACTCAGCAAGACTCCTGACAGCCTTAGCTAAATGTTTGCTTGCGTCTTTTATTTGCTTGATTTCACCAATGTCGGCTGGGTCAATGTAACTCAAAATTGAATTAATATTAACTAATGTTTCTTCAATACAAATTTTTACGATGCTTTCAAGTTCTGTCGAAGTGAATTCAAATCTTCCAGTGAAGTCTTGATCTGTGTCATCTCCATTTATGTCTGTTTCATTAGACTCTACTGTGCTCTCTGCTATGATTTTCAACTTTCCCGAGGCCGGTTCATTGGGGTATAGCGTTAGCTCACCGCTACTCTTCATCGACTTTGGATAGGTTTTATAAGGTTTGCCAGTGCAATCACTAATTGAGCGTTTATTCTCTAGGGTTGAATGATTGAATGTGAATCTATTGGATGTGATTTGTGCGAACATTATTTATTCGATCTCCCGAACTGGCTATCTGTTGGATTATGTACTGTAGGATGGTGTGCTTGCACCCATCTTCGTGTGCCCTTGTGATTTGAAAAACAATAATTTCGCCAAGCTCTTTCCATCAAAACGTGTGTCATTTTCTGATATTTATCCAATGACATTAAATCTGATTACCTCGTCTTTCTGTAATTTGAAAACACATTAAAAAATGTATCTCAATTGGCACACGAAGATGGGTGCAAGCACACCATCCTACGGCTTTGAGGTTATTCATATTGATCCCATTCATCACCGAACCATTCAGGTGAGCCGCCCCAATCTAAAGGATATTCTTGCATTTGGACGTAACGATGAAATGAAGACCATGGCCAATCACTCACTTTTTCGACAAGACCATGCTTGACCGGATTGATGTGAATGTAATCAACACATCGTTTTAACTCTTCTTCGCTTTGGATTGTATGCTCAAAGAACCGGCGTTGCCATACTGCGTGCTCTTGTTTTATTGCTCGGCTTGTAGAACTTTCAGCTTCGCATTCATCAGATGATAAATAACTTCGAGTGAATAATGTTTTGATTTGTCTCCATCGTGTTGAGAAATCCGCATCACCCCTTGGAAGAGACCAGATGCAGTGTAAATGATCAGGCAACAAAACAATTGCATCGATTGTAAAAGGACGTCTTTTTTGGACACTCCGAATTGCCTCACGAAGTGATACGCGTCCAGGTTCGCTGGTGAGGATGGGACGACGGTGGTAGGTAACAACAGTGAAGAAAAAAGTGCCTCCCGGGATAAATGCTCTTCTGTAATTTGTCATGTTGTGAGCTAGTGAAATACTGAATTATCCATGAAGATGGGTGCAAGCACGCCATCCTGCTGTTATAGATGTCTCGAAACACAATTAGGCTGTCACTAATTTGCCGGTATCGATGGTGTGTACGACGTCTGCTGCTTCGACTGCGAGTTGATCGTGTGTCACTAACATGACAGCTCCGCCCGAGGCGGCGAATTCTTTCAGGTGATCCAGGACTGCTTCTGCGTTTTCGCGGTCCAGGTTTCCGGTCGGTTCATCAGCCAGAAGCAGCTTCGGTTCATTAAGCAAGGCACGAGCCAGAGCTGTGCGTTGACGTTCTCCTGAACTGAGTTCTGCCGGGACGTGATGCATGCGGTGTTCCAGACCGAATTTGGCAATCAATTCGCGAGCACGTTCCTGTACATCCTTGCCATCCAGGGCAATGGCAGGAGCAGTCACATTGTCGAGAATGTTTAGATAGGGGATCAGATGAAATTGCTGGAACACAAATCCGATGTTCTCAGCGCGAAAACGGGCACGTGCATTCGCACTCAATTCATAAGGGTCTTGCCCTTCGATATGAATATTTCCCGAGTCAGGAGCCAGTAACCCACCGGTCATTAACAGCAACGTAGACTTACCACAACCACTTGGTCCACGTACTGCTGCAAATTGTCCGCTTTCGATGCTCAATGAAATTTCATCAACTGCTAGAACATCGCCTTTTTTAGACTGGTACGTTTTACTTACGTTAGATATTTCAAGACGCATAGGGCGCGATTAATCCTCTTGTAAAATGTTTGCAGGGTCTTGTTGGNCAGCCATCATCGCTGGGATCCAACTGGCAATAATGGAAAGTAATGGGGCAAGGACAAGTGAAATGAAGAGCACTTCAAAGGAGAACAACTGCGAAGTGTTTTCCATACTCACTGGGAGTTCCCCCCAAGACATGCCCACATAAAATCCGATCAGATAACCAAGAAGTGCACCAATCAATCCCGTGAGAACAGCTTTGCCGAGAAAGATCATCAGGATTTGATTCGAACGCAGCCCGATGGCTCGCAAGATACCGATTTCACTTTTGCGTTGACGCACATTTCCAAAGGTAAGAAAACCAATCCAGACACTACTGCCCACAATCACCAGCGGCACAAGCACCGATGAAAAACTTTCCTGCTTCTGCTTCAACGCGGTTCGGTTATCTTGTTCACGTTCCATGGCTGTCTCGGCAGCTTGCTTGGCTGTATTACGGGCTTCTGCTCTAGCCAGAGCTTTTGTTCCTCGTTCGATGACCTGTGTGCCCGGCAGGATTTTTGTGATTTCTGCTCGGATCTGAGAAATTCGATCCCCCGCACAATGACATTCCAATGCCCAAATCCCGTTAATCAGGTTTTCCATGTTGAGCATTTCCTGAGCTTCAGAAAGATGAACCCAAACGGTCCCGTCATCAACGGTGCCACGCTCTTTGTTTAAGGTGAGAATTTCAAACTCTTTTCCCATGAGCTGAACTTTATCGCCTTGTTTTAATTTTCGTTGCTGGTGGATTTGAAAACCAATAACGATTTTTCCTACGGGAACCGCATCGAGCATCGGTTTCTTGGGGTCTTTATGCAGTAACGGAACTTCACCTCGGGTTCCCATAATCACAACGGTCATATCCTGTTCTTCCCAGCGAATCTTTTTGGAAACCGTTGGGAGCAAATGATTGATCGTTACAATTCGAGATCCAGCCAGGNGGTCCACATATTCTTCCGGCATCGATTTCGAAAGAGTGCCTTCAACGTACAATTCGTTGAGATCCTGGTCCTCGGGGAGAATTAATGCATTGAAGCCGAGGCCAATGGTGATTTTTCGCATCGCATCATTCAGAGCTTTACCTTCTTCTTCCACCAGAAGTTGTTTCTCAGCAAGAATTGTTCCGGTCACCAGATCGTTAGCTTTGAGTAACGTGAACGATCCAACCAAACAGGCAATTGCCACGCTGACTGAAAACAGGCCCAAAATAAAATTCAGCTTGCGATGACCAATTTCTCGCTGCATTAATTTCCAAACGCTCATTCTGCAATCTCGATTATATACGTGGTAGAAATTAGGAAGGGGGGAGCCAGAGAGTATCCCCACTGGCTGTGGAAGGCTATTTCGTGTGGCTGGTAGGGATCAGTTTGATTTACGTGACAAAAAGATGAAGCTCATCAGCAGGACAACGACTCCGCCGCCAGCGGTTAATAATATCACATTTCGCATCACCGAACTCATGCCCGCATCTGCTTTGTCGGCAGATGCATTTGCATCAGGAATCGCAGCGTCAGCGTTTGCAACCACAGGATCTGCATCTTCAGTCTTGCTTTGTTCTGCGGGGTTCTCTTCGTTAGAATCCATCCCTTCAGAACTATCAACTTCAACAATTCCACCGAAGCCAGGAAGTGGCGGTAATTCGCGATCAATTTCTACGAACGGCTGAACGAGGTTTTCCCAGTCTACTGACGTAATAATATCGATGCCCGGATTTTCTTCTTTCACTTCACAGGTGCATGGTCCGATTAGCTCTTGGCATGTTTGTCGAATCGTATCGGCGTTAATTCCCTTGCCGATCAGTGCATACATCACACGACCACGACCAAACACGGGAAGTGCCATTGGTTCGTTGAAGTCACGCAAGTCGTCTTCACTGCCCAGCAGCATTTCTACGAGTATCTTCTCTTGGGCATCCTCGCGAGACAGACGAACAATCGAAAACTGTAGCTTCAAGCCCGTCTCGTCAACTGAAACTAATCCTTGCGCAATATCGGCTTCGTCAATTTTAGGCAATTTAAGATCTTGCTGTGCAAGTAGTAGCTCGGCTTGCAGCTTTTCGAAGGCAGCGTCATCTTTATCTTTGCTACCGGATTCAAGTAGTATCCAAACGGCGGTTTCCCCTTTGAGGAGCCGTCGGGCAATTTCGCGGCGAGCTGGCGAATCAAGAATCAATGCAATATTTTCGGATGTCAATTCTCCAGACCAGACGTCAGTCAGTTTTCGATAAATTGCTGGATACTTTACGGTTATCCAAGGAAGTGTCTCGGTCTTTTGTGAATCCCATAGTTTTAATGTGTCTGCATCTTCCGGTTTTTCAGAATCGAGAGTATCCAGATCAACCAGTTTCAATTGAACATTGGCGTGCTCTTTGCCAGCTGCACCGGCTTCAGTGAGGTCGTCAGCAATTTTTCGTTGCTCGTCCGTTAATTTCCCTTTGTGGAAAACAATCACTTCGTAAATATCATTGGGCCAGCGTTCCAGTGCATAGCGGAACACAGGAACCGAACAGGCCCAAACCAAAGACGCCATGCAAACAACAGACAGGGCGATCAGCGAAATTCTCAACTGCTTTTTCTTCATCGCAATTCTTCTTTTAGACTCTCATTGCCGAAACACACAATTCAGTTTTCAGCAATTAAAAAAATGGGCAAGTAAATTAATTATACGCATTCAGTATACACATCGAAGTTCATCAATGCAGTCATACGCTGCATTCTTTTTGATTTCAAGACGGACCTCACTAATAAGACGAGCGAGTCTTTATTTCAGGTTCCCAGTATCATCACTCCAAGGCAACTTGCAAAATCATGGAGCATCTGACAACATTAAGCAATAAACATCGACCTATGATGATTTATTAATCCAAGCGATTCCCGCCATGCTACAAATGTTAAGTAGTATCGATCCCCGAGGAGAAATTGATATGCGACTCTCAAGCTTTTCCAGTTTCAGGCAATCCCGCTGTTTTAGATTGCCTCAATGCTCATTAATTGCGGTTCTCGTGTTATTTAGCGGGATACAGGCAACTCATAGTGCAGATTGGCCTAC
>JAESQE010000193.1 GCA_016765335.1 Planctomycetaceae bacterium | reverse complement strand
AAAACCCCCTCTAACTCCCCCTTCGTAAAGGGGAGAACTTAGTGACTACCGCAACCGCCACTTCCACAACCTCCACTTCCCATTGTATTCGAACGAGCCAAAGCATCTTCAGCTGCTGTAATTTGTCCGCAACGTTGGGCGATGACAGAAAGTTGTGCCTGTGAGAACGGGTCATCTGGTTCTAGCTCGACGACTCTTTTTGCATGAGTCAGTGCTTCGTCGTTCTGTCCCAGTTTTTGCAAATGGACTGCAATCGCGGTATGAGCCAAAACAAAGGTTTCGTCTTCTGTAAGAACTTCCTTCAACTTAGCCACTGCCCCTTCGAGATCGCCCTGATCCTTCAACGCGGTCGCCTCGTCATACATTACATTCAAATCTGCCATCTCGTTACCTTCTTCGTATTATATTTCGACGTTAAAGACAATTGAATATTGTCTGATCATTCCACTACAAAATTGTAGCCAAGAACCTTAAAGAATCCAATTCATTTTACAGTGGGCAGCGGATAATCTCTGATTGTCATTCCAGTTTTTTTTAGCCGCTGATTGCATCTGGCAAGCCTTGTATGATGGTTGGGTATTGAAGACCTTGAAGTAGAGTTTTATGTAATTTGCTGTTATTGCAGCGTTTTCCTGCTCCTCGTTCTCCTTTGGGATCCTTCAATTCTGAACTAAACACCGGTGGCGGTGCCTGGAGCAGTTCTGCGAGTAACGAATAATATTCTCGCCGACGAATTGGTTGATCGTCACTTACCAGAAACGTTTCATTTCGCAGATCAGCTTCACTTCCTGCGACAATCGCAGCCACACAATCTGCAACGTGCACCAGATTCAGCCAGGCATCGGGATTGCCGGGCACGGGCAAGGCTTCTTTTCTTTGATTGATTCTGGCGATCAGTCGATCAGGCCCGTAGATGCCCGCCAGTCGAAAAATCAAGGAATCGATTTTAGCTGCCCGGACCAGGTTTTCTGCTTCGAGGCAAATCTGTCCGTTTTCTCTGGTCGGTTTGCACACAGATTGCTCTGTCACTTCTTCTCCAGCGACTTGCCCATAAACTCCGGTACTTGAAACATAAAAATATCTGTGACATCGCCCTTCAAATATTGTGAGTAAATTCTGCAAGCCTTCAAGATAAACAGATCTCATCGATTGCCCCGAGGCACGATCCACAGCCACTGCGTGCAAAACAATTTCTGATTCGGGAAGTTGCCTGAGTGATGCAACATCCAACACGTCACAAACAATCGGTTGCAAACCGAGTTTTTGGAATCGAGCAGCTTTGTCTTGTGAGCGCGTTGTGACGACAACATTCAACCCTTGTTCGAGCCAACGCCTGGCAACACGTAAGCCAAGATACCCACAACCAACAATCAGGCGATCTACCTTGGTTTGTATTTGAGAAGACATCAGATTTCGCTTCTCGCTTTCGATAGTTAAGTGATAGAAAAGATGGTTTCGGGTTACAGGAAAATTTTACCACCAAGGCTCGAAGACACTAAGAAATTAGCCACGGATCAACACTGATTTACACGGATATTCTTCTTTGCGTCTTCGCGTGAGACTTATGGGAATCTCTATTAATTGAATCCCAGAGGTTCTCGAATACAGTTTGGTTATTAAAAACAGTTCAAAAAAACCCTCTCCCTCCCCCTTCGTAAGGGGAGAACCAATTATTAGAGGTTCCCTTANTTTAATCCCGAGAATCTGCTGAATTCCCAATGCTCTGCAAACGGTTATCGTAGACGTTTTTTTCCTGCCGAGAATTTTTGAAGGTGGGTCAGAATGGATTGTTCTAACGCAAAATCTCTTCCTTGAGAAACCCAGCCCGAGGGACGCGATTGTCCCAGCGTTTGATTGAGATCACGCTTCAACGGAGTGCTTTCCTGAAACGTTGCTCCGCCGGGCGAATTGGCAGCAATCGCATCGAGATCTTCCAGCTCTTTGATCGCAATCACTTGAGCAGTATAAGTATACTGTGACCCTTGCGAAACGGGTGATAACGTGATGATGACTTTTCGACGAATCGATTGCAGAGTGCTTTCAAGACGATTGCCAAAACCGACTGATTCCGAGTGCCAGGGTTCGAGTATTCCAGAGCCAACTTTGTACTTGGTTTGAATCGAACGTGTCTGACGATTTTCTCGTTCGATTTCAAATAGAAATTCGTGCAAGACATCAATCGTTTGCTCCCAGGCAAGCTCTTCATTGCTTGCGGTCAGCATCAAAGGATTGTGCAGTTCCTGGACCCGTACCGGTTGCCTGACCCCAAGTGTGGAACACCCCAGGCAACATAACAGAAGAAACAGGAGACAACGTGTTACTCTTGGATGAGTCACAATGGTTCGATTAAAAAGGGGTTCGATTAAAAGGGGATTCAATTAAAAGGAGACTCGGCGACAAGGGATGTCTTTGAGTTAAGGGAACCTCTATCAATTCAAAGGGAGCACAGACATTCCTGTCTGTGTGTCGTTTGAGCATGCCTCAATTCCAGACAGACAAGAATGTCTACCCTCCGCTCGCAATGAATTTTGAATTAATAGAGGTTCCCTTAATTAGCTGGGTCTCGACCCAGCCTACTGCTTTATGAATGAGCGGGAGTTTGCCCGATTTCCGGGATTAAGGCAAGATGAAATCAGCACGGACGTTCGTTTTGTTCACTGCCAGGTTGAAATGTATAGATTTCTAGTGGTCATCAGCGTCAAACATCACTGGTTGAGAGATGGGAACCTCTATGAATTCCAATAGAGGCACAAATTTGATGCCCCGGTAGAATAGCGAACACAAAACCAGCGAGTTATGCTGTCAGCACGAAGTGATGAGAAATACTCATCGCCTCGGTTGAAAATATTCAGTTGAAAAATATTCACAAACACTAGAGCAGGATCGAGAATCATGAGTCAGTGGCCAATCGGTGTGTTTACTTCTTTAGATGCAGGCTTGGGCGTGCGGATGGATGTTGTTGCGGATTTGAAGATCCCAACGATCCACTTACATTCCCCTCATCATGGAAAGCGAGACGAAGCACAGGCCAAAGATTTTCTCGCCCAGTGTGAAGCTGCCGGAACGACCGTGAGCTGTATTTTTTGTGGCTCTGACGGCGAGAGCTATGCAGATATCCCCACGACTGTCAAAACGGTTGGTCTGGTCCCCGAAGAATTCCGAGAAGCACGCGCAGCTGATGCACGAGTCACTGCACAGTTCGCTCGATATATCGGATGCGATACCTTGGGAATGCATATCGGCTTTGTGCCAGAAGATCGCCAATCGGAATCTTACCTGGATCTGATCAAAGTCACGCGATCACTACTTGATGACCTGGCTGAACATGGTCAGAAATTGCATCTGGAAACAGGTCAGGAAACTGCGGAGCACCTTCTGGATTTTCTGACGGATGTTGATCGAGACAATCTCTTCATTAATTTCGATCCAGCCAACATGATACTGTACGGCACCGGTAACCCGATTGAAGCCTTGAAGAAGGTTGGGAAGTATGTGCGAAGTATCCATTGCAAAGATGGTATCTGGGCAAAAAACCGGGGCGTTGATTGGGGACAAGAAGTCGCGTTGGGTGAGGGAGACGTCGACATGCGTCTGTTCATCGAAACCCTGAAAGAAATCGGCTACGTTGGCCCGCTGACCATTGAACGAGAAATCCCCGAAGATCCCGAGCAACAAAAAGCAGACATTTCTCAAGCAGTTGCTTTGCTCGAAAAATTACGCGGTGAAATTCTGGAATCTTAACGGAAACCTCTATTAATTCAAAAGACAATGCGGGCGTAGGGTAGACATTCTTGTCTGGCTTGAGCTGAGGCATGCTCAAACGAAACAGACACCGAATGTCTGT
>JAESQE010000192.1 GCA_016765335.1 Planctomycetaceae bacterium | reverse complement strand
CCCATGCCCGGTTGCATATTCGGTGCCGCTTGACCTTTTTCGCATTTATCACGCCCAGCATCGGTGATCGAATCGCCTTGAAACAGGATGGTCGCACCCGGCTTAATTAACGATTGATAATGGTGATGATGCCCTTTTTCTTCTGCTTGGACTGATTGACTAATCGATCCAGATGTCAATGCAACTCCTGCACCGGCTGCTAAAGAGGTGGCTAGGAATTTGCGACGATTTGGTTGTGATTCGGAATGATTCATGGGATGCCTATTCAATTAAAGGTTATAGATAATTGCCTGAATGCTTGACGCATTTTCAACGTTTCAGGTAGGGGTTGTCAATTAAGAAGATGGAAATCATAAAAACAGAACAACGTAAATAATTGCCAGGATAATTTGCATCACTGCAAACGGCAGGGCAATGGTAACGAACTTTACGAAGGAAAGCGGGATCTTTTGCTTGTGGATGATGGTCATCGCAACCACGGTGGAAGCTGAGCCGATTGGCGTGATGTTGCCCCCCAGATTCGCACCGAAAATGACGCACCACCAGAGAGGTGAATCGGCGGCAAGGTCCATCCCGGAAAGAATCTTGGCAAGCATAGCAGCCAAGGGAATGTTATCAGTGACCGAACATGCAATCGCGGCACTGGTCAGTAGGGAAGCAGAGGCAGCTGCATCTGGCAACCCGATCATGATGGCGATTCCTTCTCCAATCAAATCGAGGACCATCGCTTGCTCCATCACATAAATGACAACAAACAGCCCCGCGAAAAAGGCTAGCAAATCCCAGTCAATTAGTGAGTAATATTTTCCTACTTCGTTTTTGTAAGCTAAAAGCATCACACCTGCAAAAAACAAAGCGATGAATCCCATGCCCAGTTTATCTAAATTCCAAGGTAATGCAGACTGCCCTGCTAGCGTGGCGATGAATGTGCCTAGCACTGCGACTGCAATCCAGAAGAACTTTTTATCGGGGACACTTTCATTTTCATCGAATCCCGAGACGAGCAGTTTGGCAGATTCTTTTTCGGCATCGGTTTTCAGGCCTGTGATCGAAAATCGCCAGCGGCCCATGAATAATGTGGCAGCTGTCGAGACAGCGACATAAGGGGCAGCAACTAGAAAGAACCTCGCAAAACTGATTCCAGCTGTTTTGCCAACAATAATATTCGGCACACTACTGATCAGAGTGAGCAAGCCGCCGACATTTGTCAGTAAACCTTCAACAAGTAAAAAGCCAAGTAGCAAATCCTGACGTTTCAGTTCTTCTAACGAGACCGAGGTTAACGATCCAATTATAATCATCGCGGTCACATTATTAAGAACCGCAGAAAACAGTACGGTCAGTAACCCATAATAAATCAGAAGCATCCAGGGATCGCCGCCCGACCGTTTGGTGAGCCGAATCGCCAGCCAGCTGAAAATTCCTGAGCGACTGGTGACTTCCACAAACAAGCTCGCCCCCAGAATGTCAGTAATGACTGACCAGTCAATCCCAGGAATGTAAACGGGCATCGAAATAGTATGCCCGTTGGGAAGTACAACTTCTCCAAACGGTAGAAGAGGGATTTCTGTCCAGGCAGAGATCATGCAGGCCAGTATCAAACACAGACCGCTGAAGGTTCCTACGATGATCGATTTTTTTGCATGAATCTTCTCTTCCAGTGCTAAGGCAGTAACCATGCCTATGAGAATGAACGTAAAAAGAGCTGTGATCCAACTCGGTACCACATGCGTGGTAACATGCGAAACTGTTTCACTGGAAGCCAATGTGATGAGAGAACTCAAATTCATTATTACTACCGAACTGTTGATGGCCTGTGATTGCCTAAAGAATTTCAGAACAAATAAACTATCTTGTTGCGAACAAAACCCCATGATCTGTTAGTCAGATCGGATTCGCTCCACCTCTTCTGTTGCTGCGTGAATAGAATTGGAGAGTCGGATTAAACTGGCAGTCGATTCCGGGGTCGGCGTAGTGGAACAAATTACACAGGCGCGGTCTTGCTCCAAGTCAATCCACATCATACAGCCTGTTGCTCCCCAATGCCCGATCACATTTTCGCTTAATAAGTCGCCAAACGTTTCTCGATGTGATTTCCAGTTCAAACGCCAGCCAAGTCCCCAGGGACGATGAATCAAATCGCGAGCATTCATCGATTCAAAAAAAGGTAACTGATTCGTGGTTGCTTCCTGGACTATTGCTGGTGTGATCACGGAGTTCTTTATCAACATGCCTTTACAGAATTTGATCAGGTCTCCTGGAGTTGAAAGCATTCCGCCCCACGGCGATCCCAGTCGCTGCCAATAGGAACTGTTCCAGTCTCCGGAATTACCTTGCAAATATTCGGGGAGATTAACATCTGCAACTCGATCCAGAATTTCTGTCGCTGGATCGTCAACTGCAAATCCGAGATAACTGTTTTTCATGCGCAGCGGTTCGAAAGTTTCCTGACGAACAAATTTTCGCAAGGGCATCTCGGTAATTTGTTCCATCAGCTTTTGCAAGACCACAAACCCCATGCTTTGGTAGGCTGCTTGAGTTCCGGGGGGGAAAACTAAGTCCATCATCAATGTGCCTTGATAAAACTGTTCCAGCGTTCCGCCGGTGTTTCGCAATTCCAGGTTATACGGAAGTTGATCGGGCAAGCCGGAGGTATGGCATAGCAAATGCCGGATTGTGATTTTTCGTTTTTCACCCCGGTTCCACTCGGGCAGGTATCTACAGATTCTCTCATTCAGGCCAAACAAGCCTTGTTGCACTGCACAAAGAACTGCGGAGGCAATGACCGGCTTGGTCAGCGATGCGACAAGATACAGCGAGGAATCGTCAATTGCATTGCATTGCTCAGAAGATTGCAATCCAGCATGGATCACTGGAGATGTGCCAGCTGAGTACGCTTGGCAAGAAATTGCAGAGAATTCCTTTTCAGCAACCAGCTGCTGGGCAAGTTCAGCGGTCTTGCTCCAGCTGGTAGATTCACTCCAGAGTGACTCCTCCTGCAACATAAATTCATCCTTGATTGGTCGCGAGAAAGAAAGGGAAGACGGTTCGGTGTCTGTGTTGATCGCCGGTCAATTGTTATTTAGGAATTTCGACTTCATGCACACTGATAATGGTGTCCAGCTTGGTAATTTCAAGCACATCACGCACATCTTCTGAGGGGTTGTAGATATGCACATCGACATCTCGTTTTCGCATCGCAGCAATCAGTCCTAGTGTACCACTAGGGATCAACTTCACGCCCGTCAAATCAAATGCAAGTGTTTTACAGCTATGCTCTTTGATTAGGTTGACCAGGTCATCTCGACATTCAGCGAGATTAACATTGGCAAGTGCATCCTGACCGCCAAACCCGACGACGGTCAATACACCCGCTTTATAAACTGTCAATGCCCCCTGTTGAAATGACATACCGTTCTCCTGAAGATGATCTGCAACATGATGAAATGTTCTGTCTGTGTAGCATGATAGCGTATAAAGACGAAGGAATTCCAGAGAATAGCTGGAAATCTTCTCATTTCTCAATCCATTTTAATCTACACAATACTGGGTCGGATCGACTCGTTTATGCTTTTTTCAAATAACAGGTTTTGAGAACTAACGTACTTTTACCGGATTTGCATTCCACCTCTGCTTCATTAGATGTGAGGCGGATCTTCTTGTACGTGGTCCCTCTTTTCAGAGTTTGGGAAGATCCTTTCACTTTCAGGTCTTTAATCACTTGAACCGAGTCACCGTCGTTGAGTTCATTGCCGTTGCTATCTTTGGTCGCCATGTTACTTACTCTGTCTTATGTAGATATTAATTGTTAGAGCATTTCAGTAAGTTGAGCAACAACTTCTTCGATGCTTGCCAGTTTATGTTTGTGGTTTGCAAGTAATTCCCGCACATTGTGGATGACATCTTCGGGGGCGTTGTTAACAAATCTCTCGTTACTGAGTTTCTTCTCGCTACCAGTAATGAATCCTTTGAGTTTATTCGCTTCTTTTTCCTGGCGTTCTAACTCAGCTGCAATATCGATAATGCCTTCTAAGGGGATAAAACCATCGACATCACCAATCGTGAAATTGGCAGATCCGACCGGGCGAACCACTTCTGCACCTGCTGCTTCGAGGACGGCTTTGGATAAGTTTTCAAACTGACTGGAAGTCGATTCGATTTCGCTGGCGGTTTCCGGCTTTGCTCTCATGAGGAGTTTTAACTCTGTTGTTGGAGCAATGCCATAAACGGCTCGTACGTTACGAACAGCAATCACGGTTTCACGTAAGCGTTCAAATCGTGCTTCAATTCCTTCATCTTGCCACTTTGAAGGCAGTGAAGGCCAGGCTGCAATAATGACAGCCTCTTCGGCTGGTGCTGGGCTGAGTAAGCCTCGTTCGGGAGCTAACTCTTTGAGTCGCTGCCAAAGTTCTTCTGCAATAAACGGAGTGAACGGAGCCAGTAACCGAAGCAGCGTATCTAATACTCCAACAAGCACCGCCTGAGCATCGCCGCGAGTCGCTTCGTCTCGAAGGCGTGGCTTGATCATTTCCAGATACCAGTCACAGAATTCATTCCAGGTGAAATCGCGTAAGGTTCTTGTCGCTGCATCAAACTGATACCGTTCCAGGTACGTCGTTAATTCTTCATTCATGCGTGAAAGCCGACTGAGAATCCAGCGATCTTCTAATGTCAGGTTTTCATAATTGATCTCGCGAGGTGTGTACCCCTCCAGATTCATCATCGCAAACCGAGCTGCATTCCAAAACTTGTTGCAGAAGTTACGACCGTATTCAAATCGCTCGGAAACGATGCGAGCAACAGGTTCTCCTTCATCCGGCTCATAGTTTGGCGTGGAATACTGGAGTTCGTGTTTGCTTTTCGGGAACTTAATGCGTGGTTTGACACCATCAACCGGTATCGCTTCGGTGTGCTCAATTAATTGAGGAACAATTTCGCCTGTTTCGGGATCTTCATATCCCACAGGAAGTTTGACATCCTGGGTTTCGCCAGCCAAAGAAGCAATCGTAAAGCGAACCGCATCGGTCCCGTATTTGTCGATCAAGTCCATCGGATCGACGCCGTTGCCTTTCGATTTCGACATCGTACGCCCGAAACCATCCAAAATCTTCGGATGAATACAGACATGCGAGAACGGGACGCCCTGCATGTTGTACTGCCCCATCAAGACCATTCTGGCAACCCAAAGCGTAATAATATCCCGGCTGGTGACAAGCACATTTCCCGGATAGAAGTAATCAAGAACCTCATTGCTTCCCGAGCTGTCCGGATCTGACTGCCCATTCAATGGAGGATTGTTGTCTGAATCGGGCCAGCCCAATGTCGCATGGGGCCACAAGGCCGAACTGAACCAAGTATCCAGTACGTCTTCGTCCTGAATCAATTCGTGATCTGCCCCCAAGGAATCAGATTCGATGTCGTGTTCGGCGCAAATTAACCAACCACTGTTTTCTTCATCACGCGAATACGAAACATCGTCGCGTGAACCGAATGCCTGCTCCAATTCCTGTTCGGTACAAGTCTGGCAATACCAAATCGGAATGCGATGTCCCCACCAAAGTTGACGTGAAATGCACCAGTCCCGTTTTTCTCCCAGCCAATCGAGATACGTTTTCGAGTACCGGGAAGGGAAGAAGCGAACGTCTTTGTTCTCGACTGCATCAATTGCAGTTTGTGCGAGCGTATCCATTTTGACGAACCACTGGTCCGAAAGATAAGGCTCGATCGGTGTTTTCGAGCGATCACTATGTTTGAGTGGAATCGGTCGATCTTCCACTTTTTCGAAGTGACCAAGATTTTTCATCTCAGCAACAATTGCTGTGCGAGCATCAAAGCGATCTTGCCCTGCAAACTGTCCACAGTCTGCGTTCATTGTGCCATCGGGGTTGAGGATGTTGATCATCTCCAATTGATTCCGCAGGCCGCAGGCATAATCGTTCGGGTCATGAGCAGGCGTGACTTTTACGCAACCCGTTCCGAGTTCTTTATCTGCCAGCAATGCGTCTGCAATGATCGGGATCTCACGTCCATTAACCGGAATTTTGACACGTTTTCCTACCAAATGCTCGTAACGTTCATCGCTGGGATGCACGCACATCGCGGAATCACCGAGCATTGTTTCAGGACGTGTTGTCGAAAAGGAAAGAGTTTCCCCGGTTGGATTTCCATCTACATCAACAACCGGGTAGTTAAAGGTCCAGAAATGTCCTTCGACATCTTTGGTGAATACTTCGTCATCTGCGACTGCTGTTTGCAGGAACGGATCCCAGTTGACTAATCTTTTGCCGCGGAAAATATATCCATCTTTGAATAACTTCAAAAATGTTTTGCGAACCGCTTTGGAGCAAACCTCATCCAGAGTGAAGCGGGTACGTCGCCAATCGCAGCTGGCTCCCAACTGTTTTAATTGATTGAGGATGCGTTTTTCGTAAGAATTTTTCCAGGTCCAGATACGATTGACCAAAGCTTCGCGGCCAATATCGTGGCGAGTCAATCCTTCTTGCTCTAGCATCCGGCGTTCAACAACGGCCTGTGTCGCAATGCCAGCATGATCGGTGCCCGGCATCCACAAAGCTTCGTAGCCTTGCATTCTGCGCCAGCGAGTCAAAAGATCTTGAATCGTACCGTTCAGTGCATGCCCCATATGAAGCGCTCCGGTGACATTCGGGAGCGGAATCATAATGACATGTGGTTTTTTATCGGGATTGGCATTGGCATTGAAGTAGCCATTCTCTTCCCAGAATGAATACCATTTTTGTTGAGCTTGTGCCGGTTCGTATTGTTTGGGGATTTCAATCATAAGTTAATGCAAGAATATATATTATGGTTTGAGTGTAGAGTGTAGGGTCCGCTGTGCGGACCACGAAACAGGAACGAATTGGCCCGCACAGCGAACCTTACGTGATATCAATCTTTAGCGAAATCAAACTCTCCTGCATCTTTGTAGAGTTTGTACTCGACGCTATCAACGAGTGCCAGCCAACTGGCTTCGATGATGTTTTCACTGACTCCGATTGTGCTCCAGACATCTTTGTCATCCTTACTTTCAATGACAACACGAACTCGTGCAGCGGTCCCTTCGGTGGAGTTGATGACACGAACCTTATAATCGACCAACTGCATTTGAGCCAGTGCAGGGTAGGCCGGCACAAGAGCTTTTCGAATCGCATTATCCAACGCGTTGACCGGTCCATCCCCTTCAGCAACAACATGTTCGATGTCGCCGTTGACTTTTAGCTTGACGGTGGCTTCGGTTTCAGGGTTGTGTTTTTCATCTGTTTCCACATTGACGCGATAATGAATTCGGTCAAATTTGGGAGTATACGTTTGAGCGACTTTTTTGATCAGCAAATCAAACGAAGCCTCAGCAGCTTCAAACTGATACCCGACATATTCCATCTCTTCGACTCTTTTCAAGATGGCTGCCATCAACTGGCTATCTTGATCCAGCTTGTATTTTGTTGTTTTAGCAACAATGTTAGAGCGTCCCGAAAGTTCGCTGACCAGAATCTTTCGTGTGTTGCCCACGGTTTCAGGAGTGATATGTTCATAGCTCGAAGCTAATCGATTCACCGCATGAACGTGCATGCCTCCTTTGTGGGCAAAAGCACTGCTCCCCACAAACGGCTGGGTTGACCGAAAGTTCATGTTGGAAAGTTCGTAGACGTATCGAGATAATTCGGTCAAATGAGCAACCGCTCCTTCGTTGAGCGCTTCGTGTCCTTTTTTCAGTACTAAGTTGGCGACCGTACTGATTAAATCGGCGTTTCCGCATCGCTCGCCAATCCCGTTGATCGTTCCCTGGATTTGGACTGCTCCAGAATCTACGGCTATTAAAGTATTCGCGACCGCTAGTTCGGAATCGTTATGACAATGTATTCCAACCGGAGCTTCGATTGCTTCTTTTGCAGCCTGGACCGCGATGGCAACCTGCTCAGGAAGGGCACCGCCATTGGTGTCACACAAGCAGACTAGTTCTGCACCTGCTTCTGATGCAGCCTGGATTGTTTTCAATGCGAATTCCGGATTGTTGGCGTATCCATCGAAATAATGTTCGGCATCATAAATCACACGGCGGCCTTCTGCTCGAAGATACGCCACGGAATCCCGAATCATAGCCAGGTTTTCTGCCTCATCAATACGAAGTACCTCGGTAACATGCAGATCCCAGGTTTTGCCAACGACTGTGCAGACCGGAGCTTTGGAGTCTCGAAGCGCGATCAGCCCCCCGTCATCCTCTGCTGCAATTTGCTTTTTACGAGTCATGCCAAATGCACAAATTTTGGCATGTCGCAGGTCCATGTCAGCGACACGTTGAAAGTATTCCGAATCTTTCTGATTCGAAACGGCGAACCCCCCCTCGATAAAGTCGAAGCCTAAATCATCCAGTTTCTGAGTGATCATCAGTTTGTCCTGCAAAGAGAAGTTGATCCCTTCTCCCTGAGAACCATCTCGAAGCGTTGTGTCATAGATATCTAAATGAGCCATGAAATCCCTCGAATTTATTTTTTGTCGCTGCGTAATGGTGATGAGTGCTTTGTTGATCTTTGGACGGGCTGGGAGTCTGAGTTGTTAAAACAAAAAAACTCCTCCCAGGTGAGTGACCTGAGAGGAGTTCTGTTTTTATACCACGAACCTCAGCGTCACCCTTTAAAGGTGGCTAATAATAATGGATCCAATAATGACCACGCTGATGTTCATTTTCGTCTGTTTTCAATAAAAAAGTGACTCGACTTGCAAATACTGTATGAATCTGGGGCAAAACAGTCAATCGCTGCTTTGGGAAATTCAGTCGAATCGTTTGTCTGAACGATTAAGAGGCCGGTTTTTCTTCTGTTTTCGGAGGTTCTTCCGGCTTTGGTTGTTCTGGAACTGGTTTTGAAGCCGGTTTTTTAATTTCGGTTGCTTTTGGGGGTTCAGGCTTCTTGGTGACAGGGGCTTTGGGTTTTTCCGGAGTTTCTTTAGGTGTTTCAGCTTTTTTAGGAGCAGGTTTGCCAGTTGGCTCTGGAGTCTCTTTAGGTTCTGTGGATTGCGTTGGAACTGGCTCTTCCACTTCCACCAGATCGACACGTCCTTTGTTCAGTTTGTCGAAGCTGGTTGCATCAATCACGTAGTACCAGTCAGCAAAGCGTTGGTTTAGTTTTTCGACAAGGATCAGCCCATCTTCAATTTTCTTCTTATAGGATTCCAAGTCAGAATTGTACTTAACAAGAGCAGCCTCGTAGACCTTTTGAGGGTCTGGTTTTTCTTCGGTCTTGGCAGGTACAATTTCGATTTTTTTCTCTGTTTTTGATTCAGCAGCTTTGTCCGAATTTTCCTCTACTTTTTTCTCTTCGGTTGCCTCTGGCTTTTTCGCTGCTTCTTCCGGTTTCTTCTCAGATGGAGGGACCGGTCTGACAGGGATATCGCCCAGTGCTGTTGGATCGAATTGAACTGAAACAAACAGGTATCTGTTTTTCGTCAATCCTTCAGCGACTTCTGCTTCTTCGGCAGGTTCTTCTTCTCCATCTGGTTTTGTAGATCCTACTTCGACATCAAATTCATCACCGGTAAAGACTCCGCCGAAGCGAAGAGTGTAAGCGACACCATCTTCTGTTACCGCGGTGAGATCTCCCTGGTTGGAGAAGAGTTCGTAGATCTGTTTTTCCTCATTCGGAGCAAAGAAGAATCCCATTTGTGAAAGAAACAGGCTCGATTCCCGAGACGGTGTGACATCGCCGTTCAGTTTCAAATCGCTACTAATAAAAGCAGGCTTAGGACGCACGCCAGCAATCTTCAAACTTGTCAATGCAGACAAAACATTATTAACCTCAGCTGTTTTCAATTCGCTGATCGTTTCGATGGGTTTTTGAGTTTTTGGATCGAAAACTTCCATGCTCCAGGGGCCAGCCTGATCAGCCCGGTTGAGGTCGAAATAATCGCTGATCAGAATCGAGCCTTTTGCTTCGTCAACAGCGTAGTCTCGAATGTTAATTCTTCGGACTTTGTTTTGATCAATCTTCAATAGATCCGGTTCGATCCAGTCGCTGAAGTTTGTCGAAAGATCGATTTCCAACTCAGCAATGTAAGTCAGTTTTTCGTCTGGTTTTCGAACGTAATAGAATCCGTTTCGGTCTGGGACCGGATTACCAATAATCAAATCAACAAGGACGGTTTCCCCTTTTGTCAAGGTTAAACGATCCCCACTGAATTCTTTCAGAGCTACGTCATCAGTTAATGGATCAACAACGCCAAGGCGTTTGCTATCGAGTTCTGATTCTCCTGCAACGGCACCTCGTTTGACACCGACTAGCGAAGCAGCTGTTTTGGCGAGCTGTTCTTCTCCGTCAGCTGGGTAATCGTAATGAGACGGAATTCTCCAGAGGCCGTTTTTGAATTGAACTTCAAACGGTTTGATGTCTGATGATTCTTCATCAAAGACAACAACACGGATACCGGTCGCTTCGTTCGGGTTTTCAAAGTCCGGATAGTATTCTTTCCCGGTGTCTGAGAACTGGGAAGAATTAAGTTCCGGAGTAGGCATGCCCTTCCAGATGGCCAAGGCAGACATTACGACTGCTGCGGCAACATAGACCAGTGTGCGTGTCATATTATTCATAGTTATTGATCCTCTCTCAAGGCCTTGAGGCTGATAGAGACAGAGATATAAAATTGAAGTAGTTAAAAAATATTGTGATTAATCGAATTCTGTCTTTGACCGAATCGCGACTTTACTTAACGAGTCGCTCATCAATAATTGATTTTCGTTCTCTCATTGACCGGCTCAGGCCAATGAACAGACCCAGTAGAATCGCTGGAAGTGGTGGCAGAACAATGGCCCAAAAGCGGAACAGGCCTTTAACAGCACTAATTTCCCGTTCGGATTCGGCTTTGATTGTTCGGATTTCCTCTTCAGCTTCTCGGTTAATTTCCAGTTCAAAAGCTTTGAGCTTTCGTTCCCGAGCTTGTTGAAGACTTCGGATTTGGCTCAGTTTTGTTCGCTCATCCATGGTTGTGTCCTCTTCGACCTTTTTTAAATCGGCGTCGAATTTCTCACTGGACTTTTTGAGTGTGTCCTCCGCGATTTTCTGAGCTTTGCTGATTGCTTCACTTCGCTTTTCGACAGAACTTGTCGTCAAATCTTCGACCCATTTCAGTGTCCGAGCATCGTCTCTGCGTTTTCGTAACGCGATGAATTCTTCTTCGCCAGCTAGCGAATCGACACAATTGAGCACGAACGTCACGTTGTCAATTTCCATATCAAATAGTTGCTGATTGGCAATATTGAATATGTCGTCCGAAACGATATCAACGTCAGCGACTAAAATTGCATTCACTTTGGCTGCATTAGGATTCGCGTTCCCATCGTCTTTTGATTGGATTCTGGCAGCAACCACATGAGCGTATTCGTCACTGATGCGTTTTGGATTCGGGTTCATACTTAAGCCGAACATCGGATTGCTGGTGATGAGATCTTCCCATTTTAGCAATCCAGAGTTTTTCGCTCCGGTTCTCAACAGTGGAGTAAATATCACATTGCTGTTTTCGCGTGGCACAACTGTTCCCGGGAAGAAGAGCAGCACTTCCTGAAGGCCACTTGTGATTTCACTTTTGGTGCTGAAGGCTTCTCGAACCGATTTTTTCGAACTAATAAATACGAGTTCAGGACGAACAGCATCGGAAAAGCGTGGGTGAGGATTGTCCTTATCGTAGACAACTTCTCCGTTGTCCCAGGCAACTTCAAGAACATTCAACAGTGAGGTCAATGCCCCGTTGTCGCCTTTTTGTTCTGGAGGAAGTTGTTGCCCCATCATACCACCGCCTTGACGAGGCTTGGGTTGCCGCGGAGCAAGCTGCATGCCCCGCCCCCCGCCGTATACCGGTAGTGAGTCGGCAAAAATTAACGTTGGCTTACCGCTTCCGACATAATCCACAAAGTTATCTAATTGTGGTTGAGTTAAGGTGGAAGGCAAAATCGCAAGTAGAACGTCATATTTGTCTTGATCAATTTGAGAATCGGGAGAAACATTCTCGACAACGTACTGCTTCTTCAATTCCTGGACGATTCGCCACTCGGGTAAAGAGCGAAATGTTGCTGAATCGAATCCACCGGTCACGCGAGCATCAGTCGATAAAATCCCAACAGTCAGACGGGAATCTCTGGAAACGGTGCGCAAAGAGCGAGTCAGTTCGTACTCGACGGACATCCCGACATCAAAAAACGGGACGATGACTTCATCGCTACCGCTACTAATTCTGGCACCGAGATAAACATCAGAAACCGTAATTTGTCCATTTCGTTCGGATTGAACTTTTCGAGCCTGGATGCCGAAATGACGAGCTTCTTCAGCTGCTTCGCTGTACGGCTCAACGGAAATCATTCGTATGTTGACGTTGCCGTGTCCTCTGTTCTCAAATTCACGCAACAGTCCTACCAAATTGCTATGCACAGCAGCATATTCTTCTGGAACATCGGGACTGACATACGCTTGGATTCTAATCGGTCGTTCCGAATCAATATCGGTCAGCGTTTTTGTTGTTGTGGAACTGAGTGTGTAAAGATTCTTTGCAGTGAAATCGAATCGTTTGATCGAACCAATCGAAAGTGTTGTCGCACTCACTAATATCATCGCTAAGCAAAGACCACGTACCAGAAATTGCCAACCCATCGAGTTACCAGCTTCCCCGGTATTCCAGTGGCGACGCGAAATGACAACATAGTTCAGATAAAGAAAGAATGTGATCAGGCAGATAAAATAGACCGTGCCTTCCAAGGGCAAAATCCCTAACGAAAAGTCACTCAAATGATGCCCAATCGTCAGATTGTCCATTGCACCTGGCTGAGGGAGAATTGCAAATACTGCTTCTTTAGAAACACCAAATGTTCGTAGAAATGTTGCCAACCCGGAAAGAACAACATCAGTAAATGTAGAAATGAATACGGGCACACAGCAAAACACTGCACCAAGCACAAACGCGACCGCTGCGTTACTTGTGACCGAAGAAGCCAGCATACCCGCACTGAGCATCGCTGCCCCTGCGAGCCAGTAGCCAAAGTAAGTTGTGAACTGCACGCCGGAATCGGGATTGCCGATCAGGTTCAGCATGATCAGATTCGTGCAGGAAAAAATGAGTGCGACCGTATAGACAGAAAGCACCGCTTTGAATTTCCCAAGCAGAATTTCAAAGTCTGTTGCAGGCATTGTGAATAACAATTCATCCGTGCCCAGCTTCCGCTCATCGGCCCAGATTGTCATCGNGATTGCAGGAATCAGAAAGACCAACAGAGATGGGAAGTTCTGAGTCAACTGGTCGAGTGTCGCATGATTATTAGCGAAAAACTCAGCTGAAAACGCCAGCGTTGCTGCAATAACAACAAATGCAATGATAACGACATAGCCGAGTAGTCCCGAAAAATAACTGGCTAAGTTGCGAAAAAACACCGCTTGGATCACATGTCTTCTAACCATGATCGCAGGGCCTCCATTTATATTTTTATAATCGGTATTGAAACTTAAGTTAACTTGGTAGGAATCGATTCCCGCCCATTAAGGCAGGGGATTGATCTGTCGTTCTGGAATGTTCAAACTAAAAAGAGCCTGCATCAAGTTGAAGGAATTTTCAACGCGCTTGAGGTATCTAAGCTGTCAGTTCCTGAAATCTTTTTTCCATCCCGGCAATGTCTTCAGAAAGTTCTGAGACCGGTCCATCTAAAATCACACGTCCGTTATTGACCAGAATGATCCGGTCGCACATCGCATGAACTTCAGACAAGACGTGTGTTGAAAGCAAAATCGTTTTAGATTTCGCTAAAGAGTGAATTAATTCTCGAACCTGATGCGTCTGATTAGGATCCAAACCACTTGTTGGTTCATCCAGAATAAGAACTTTAGGATCGTGAAGAATCGCTTGAGCCATGCCAACACGTTGGCGAAAACCTTTGGAGAGCTTGCCAATCGGCTTTTCCCACACAGTTCCCAATGAACAGNGNTCAATCACATATTCAATTCGCTGATTCGTGAATTCGGTTGTCAGTCCTCGCAGGCGAGCACAGTACCAAAGTAGCGATTTCGGTGTCATTTCTGTGTATAGCGGGCCGTTTTCTGGCAAATATCCCAGTATCTGGGCAGCTTCCTGACGGTTATCAAAGACATCGAATCCGCCGATGCTGGCACGCCCACGCGTTGGAGCCAGGTATCCAGTCAACATTTTCATGGTTGTCGATTTTCCAGCACCGTTTGGCCCCAGAAAGGCTACCACTTGTCCCTGGGGAACAGAAAACGAAACGTCCGATACCGCAATAAACTTGCCATAGTGCTTCGTTAGCCCTTGAGCTGTAATCATTGCTTTGGATGCGGATGCATCGTCTGCTGATGTATTTGATTGCGGATCAGTTGCAGTTGCGTTCATATTTTACCAAACCTCCCGAGTTCACATTTCTGNTACCATTTTCGTAGAAGATGCAAAATCAGNTCTGATATTTCAANTGTATTTTTGAGAATACTGGTATTAAATCAAGCCAAAATTTCGTTCGGAGTTTACGAACGTCACACAAGATACGTAAACAACTTGAAGATTGCCAGTAATAGCGGACATACCAATCAAAAAACTTATATGCATCGCGTATTTGTTCGCGCGTTGTCTGTTTCCGAAGTTCTTGTGAGTACAAGGCCACGGACGATGACGCAACGCAGGTTTTAATTGAGGTTGGTATAAGAATTAGTCTGCTCACCAACTTCTTTTCAGCTAAAGAATACCAACAACCCATCCGGAAACACGATCTGAACTTGTAGATAATTTCAACTCGAATGAATATGTATCCCTGTCGGTAACCATCTGTTGTATAAGAAGTTAGGGCACGATGACTATGGCTTAGCGTTGGGGTATTCGCCTCCCAGGTAATAGATGTAGTTCACCAGATCCCAAATTTGTTCGTCATTTAACCCTTTGCCTCCAAAAGCGGGCATGGGAGTCCCTTTGACCCCGGCGGAGATTCTGCGGAACAGGTCGATTGGTTCTCGTCCGCCACAAAACACCCCGTAAGTTAAATCACGTGGTGTAACCGGAAGTCCCCAGGTATCGTGCAGGCCTACTTTTTCGTATTTTGTTCCATCGGGACGTTTTTGAAATTGTGTGGTCTGATCTCCGTCTCCTTTGCCTGTTTTACCGTGGCAAGAAACGCATTGGGCAGAAGTGGAAAGATACAGCATTTTCCCATTAGCAAGAGACGAAACATCAGGATTTGCTTGGGAAGGCCCCAGAGGATTTGTTTGCTTGACCGTTGGCATGAGAACATTTTCCGGGTCGTCTGCTTTGATCCAACTTTCAGCAACCGAAAGCGAGATTTCCTGAACTATCTCTGGAAAGTCTGATTTCAAAAAGTCCTGAATTTCTTCCTGGAACTCTTTTTGGACTTCTTTTTTCTGTTGAGCAGATTTGGCATGCGAGAGTTCTTCATCAAGCAGGGATTGAGTGAAATCGATTTCTGCTTCAATGCACAGACCTCGTTCAATCTCGCCACGCATCGATAAATATTTTGTGTATTCGACAAGAGTTGCAATCTCATGGTTTCCCAGCAGTTGGAAGGCGGGCATCCCTGTTCCAGCAATGCCGCTTTTAAGCAGCTTGTGTAAATCCTTAGAGGAAGCTTTGATGTTCGGTTTTGTTGAAGTGTATTTGATCAAGCCCAGTCGGAAATCTCGTGGTTTGGGCTTGAGGATTGATGCTTGAGGGCCTTTGCCATCACCCGTTACAGCATGACATTTTAAACAATAATAATAGTAAAGTTGCTGACCGGCAATGAGATTTGAATTGGGGTTTAAAATACACTTTGTGCCTGCAATGACCGATTTGGTCAATGGTTCGGCGAGAGTCAAAATGCCAGTCTTTTTTTCAAAACTCAAAATCGATACTTGTTTAGTCGTATCGACTTTCTTTGAGGCAATATGTACCTCTATGATATCTCCCACTTTGATTTCTGTGAAAGGCTCTTTGAGTTTTATTGTCAGGCTGGTGGTTCTTCCTTGGCGATCTTGAGATTTAATCTCTTTGATTGTGCCTTGGATTCCTCCGCGTTCAATGGGAAGCCAATCAGGGGCTTGGGGGTTGCTAACTGTTCCAAAAATTTCCGTTAATTCAGAGGAAATCGCTTCTCGTACTTCTGGGATTAGCGAAATTGCTTTTTCGCTTTCGATAAAACTGGGGGGCTTTTTCTTGCTGCATCCGCTGGCAAAAATAAGTGTTAACGCGCAGCACAAGCAAAACGAGATCATTTTTACTGAAATCGTTTGAGGGCTTTGAAACAAGCGATGTATGAACGAGCAAACAGAGCAGGGCATTAAGGCCTACTTTCAATGATGTGAACGGAACTCACTTTGAGCATACCAACTAACCTACTCTAAGGTTATTATTGATGCTTCGAGGGAAAACTAGCTTTTCTATTTCTCTGATTCATACCGTACTTCACCAGAGACAATAACTGTTTCTATTTTACCCTGGAGTTTCATCCCGGCAAATGGAGTTCGTTTCCCTTTGCTGAGGAATTGAGAAGGATTGATCACGACTTCGCGATCTGGATCGATAATCGTGATGTCCGCAGCGGCATCTTGAGAGAGTGTCCCAGCTTCGATTCCCAGAATTCCAGCCGGATTGACAGTTAATTTCCTGATTAAACCCGACCAATCTAAAAGTCCAGTTCGAACCAGACGGTCTACGCAAGCTGGTAGAAGGGTTTCGAGTCCAACGACTCCAAAAGGTGTTTGATCCAGCTCGCAGGTTACTTTTTCTTCTGCAAAGGGCTGGTGGTCACTACAGATCACTGCGATGGTCTCGTCTTGCAATCCGCTGATCAGAGCATCGATATCGTCCTGGGAACGAAACGGGGGATTCACTTTGTATTTGGAATCGAAGGACTTCATCGATTCATCAGTAAAATAAAGGTGATGAGGAGTCACATCAGCTGTGACATGCACGCCACGAGACTGTGCTTTTCTGATGTGGTCCACTCCAGTAGATGTTGTAATCCCCATCAAATGGATTCGTCCTCCGGTCATCTCTGCCAGCGAAATGTCTCGGTGAATCATGATCGTTTCCGCAACTGCGGGCATTGGGGCAATACCAAGCAGGGTTGAGAAAAAACCTTCGTGCATCATGCCGCCAGCGATTAATTCAGGAACTTGCGGGTGATGGAANATCGGNTTNTCCATCATNCGTGTGTATTCCAATGCTCTTCGCATCACTTCGCAGCTGGCCAGGGGAATCTTGGCATCAGAAAATGCTGCTGCTCCTGCTTCAACAAGCTGCCCGATTTCTGCCAGCTCTTCTCCTTTGAGTCCTTTGGTGATTGCACCAATCGGAATCACTTTGCAATGGTTGGCACGCTCTGCCTGAAGAATAATAAACTCAGCAGCAGCCCGGTTATCAACGGGAGGGTCGGTATCGGGCATGCAAACGATTGTTGTGAAGCCACCGGCAAGCGCTGCTGCGGTGCCAGTTTGAATGGTTTCGTCTTCTTCGTTGCCAGGTTCTCTCAGCGAAGTTCGCATATCGATCAAGCCTGGCACGACAATCTTCCCGGTCGCGTCAATAACCTGGTCGGCTGAAGTTTGTGAAGTCTCAGCTTCAGTAATGATTCCATTTTCTATTAAGAGTGAACCGATTTGATCCCGATCATTTGCAGGATCAATGATTCGCCCGTTTTTTATAAGAATTCTGGCCATGTTGATTCAAATCTGAAAAACTCGTCCTACGTGATAAAACTTATCTAATACTGTCTATGTTGCGTCTGTATTACAATTACACTATTTACTAATGCCTGCTTGCTGCTGTTGATATCGATGCAACAAGTAAAGCCCGGCCATGCGAACTGCCAGCCCGTTTTTTACCTGTTCCAAAATGACCGAGTGTTCTCCGTCAGCGACATCAGGAGTTAATTCGACTCCGCGATTGATTGGTCCGGGAGCGAGAATGACCACGTCTTTTTTTGCCTTGGCGAGCCGGTCTCCATTCATTCCGAATAAATGTGCGTATTCGTTGATCGAAGGAAAAAAGGCTCCGCGTTGTCTTTCAAACTGAATTCTCAACAAGTTAATGCAATCGACCCGGGGGATGATCGCATCCAGATTATGAGAAACTTCGACTCCCATTTTTTCGATTTCAGGCGGGATTAAAGTCGCTGGACCGCAAACAATCACATGGGCCCCCAGTTTTTGTAAACCCCAGATGTTCGACCGGGCAACTCGTGAGTGCCGGATATCTCCAACTAGCGCGACGGTTCGACCTTGAAGATCCCCAAATTTCTCCCGCATGGTCATCAAATCCAGCAGGCCCTGGGTGGGATGTTCGTGGGTGCCGTCTCCTGCATTAAGGACCGCTGCATCGATGCGTTGGGAAAGAAACTCTGGAGCTCCCGGAGTTTTGTGGCGAACCACCATCAACGAAACTCCCATCGCTTCGATATTTCGTGCGGTATCCAGGAACGATTCTCCTTTGGAAAGCGAACTTCCCGAGGGTGAGAAATCGACCGTATCTGCTGAAAGCCGTTTCGCTGCCAGACCAAAGCTGGTGCGTGTGCGTGTCGATGGTTCAAAAAACAGATTCCCGACAACCACTCCGTTGAGCAGTTCAAGCTTCGTGTCCCCGGCTTTAGCCAGCCGTTTGAATTCGACCGCTTGATCAAGAATCAAGGTGATTTCGTCAGCGGATAGATATTCAAGTCCCAAAAGATGCTTTTGAGTCCAACGTACCGGGCCATCATCAAAGTAATCGTGAAACTGAGGCATCGCAGATTCGTAACCCTTATGCTGCAATTGTTCCCTGCGGTTGTTATGTATCAGGCTCGCTCAAAAATTCGAGCAAGCCTGTTCATCGAGCGATCCTACTGTTCTTACGACCCAGAGTCGAGTGTACGGGAATCGAATTCAGTTTGACAAAGCGATTTACCAGCCAGTAATCAATAAATAGATCAAATTTCCCACATGCAATCCCATGTTTGAATGCTAGCAATACCAGTCCAAAGTGATTAGAGCACAGACCCGAAGCGATTGGAGCACAGACCCGCATCGATTGGAGCACAGACATTCCTGTCTGTGTCGCCGCTCCTTTTCGGTAGATGAATGCGAACAAGCCGGAGACAAACGCAGTGCCGCTTTAATGCGTGTAATCTATCACGATGAAATCGGGCACGTGAAATTTGGAGTCGAATGGCTACGAAAACGGAAACCGGCATGACTGACGCACGAGCGAAGTTAGGTGACACTGGAAATAGAGATGAAGAACAATTCGGCGGGTGGTAGCTGGCAAAATCGAACAAATACGCAACTTCGAAACTCAGCTTTGCGGTGACACATTCCAAGATTTCCTTAAATCCCCCTTGACAAACCATACATAGCCTGGCTATACATAGGATGGCGATGCATGAAAGGAGAAGTTATGGATCCTACATTAATTTCTGGAACACTCGAC